>JANNPG010000622.1:0-2320 GCA_031399805.1 Betaproteobacteria bacterium
CGTCCTTCGCGTCCTTTGCGGTTCAAGATTTTAATCCTTCACTTCTTTTGCGCTAAAGCCGTTAGTTCCTAAGCGGCTTGCCCGTTTTCAGCATCTGTTCGATGCGGGCCTGCGTCTTTTCGGTCGCGAGCAACTCCATGAAGTGCTTGCGCTCCAGATCGAGCAGCCATTGCTCGTCGACCAGGCTGCCGCCCTCGACGTCGCCGCCGCACATCACGTCGGCGATTTTACCGCCGATCAGATAGTCATGTTCCGAGATAAACTTGCCGGCGAACATGTTCGACATGTAAGCCTTGATGGTCGCCGCGGCCGAGCGTCCCAGCACCGGTATGTCACGCGGCTTCAACGGCGGGCGATAGCCGGCTTCGGCCAGCATGCGCGCCTCAGCCTTGGCGATCGCGAGCAGCTCGAAGCGGTGCATGACGATGCGGTCGGTCGGGCGCAAATAGCCGATTTCGCGCGCGTGCTCGGCGCTGCGCCCGACCTGCGCCATTGCCACCGCCTCGAAATACCGGCGCAGGAACGGGAATGCGTCGCCGCCCTTCGCCTCCTGTGCGGCGCGCAGCACGAACTCCTTGCAGCCGCCGCCCGCGGGCAAGAGTCCGACGCCGACCTCGACCAGGCCGATGTAACTTTCCAGCGTGGCGACCGCACGGTCGCAATGCATGACGAATTCGCAACCGCCGCCGAAAGCAAAGCCGTCGACGGCGGCGACCGTCGGCACCATCGAATATTTGAGCTGCTGGGTCGTGAATTGAAACCGCGCGACCAGATGCTCGACTTCGGCGAGCTTGCCCGCCATCAGCTGGTCCGCGACATTCAGCGTGCGCGCCGCCTTGAGCACCGCGGATTCGGCGGCGCGCTTGAATCGCTTGAACAACGCGCCGGCTGCCGATGGCGCGGCCGGCGGGCCGCCGCCCGCCGGCGTTTTCTTGAGATTGGCGCCGACCGAGAACGGCGGCTCAGTCTGCCAGATCACGAGCGCCGCGCAATTGCGCTCGGCCTCGTCGATCGCCTGCAACACGCCGTCGAGCACGTCGTCGCCGATGGCGTGCATGCGGCTCTTGAAGCTGACGATCGCAATGTCGTCGCCGGTGTGCCAGCAGCGGACCGCGTCGGTCTCGAATATCGTCTGGCCATATTGCACCTCTTCGCCGAGCAAACGATCGGGAAACAATTGACGCTTGTAAACGGGCAGCGTCGAGCGCGCGACATTGGACTGCGTCGCCGGCGAATATGAGCCTTCCGGCGCGTGCACGCCGGCGCGCTGCGGTTCGGTTACCCACGCGGGCAGCGGCGCCGCCGTCATCGCTTTGCCGGACTTGATATCGTCGGCGACCCACTGCGCAACCTCGCGCCAGCCCGCCGCCTGCCAGATTTCGAATGGCCCCTGGTTCCAGCCGAATCCCCAGCGGATCGAGAGGTCGAGATCGCGCGCGTTGTTCGCGATGTCGCCCAGATGCACCGCGCAGTAATGGAAGGAATCGCGGAATATCGACCACAGGAATTGCGCCTGCGGGTGGGTCGACGCATGCAGTTGCGCGAATTTCTCTGCCGGATTCTTGTTCTTCAGTATTTCCACGATCTGCTCGTCGGCCTTGCCATCCGATGCGCGGTAGTTGCCCGAAGCGACATCGAGCACCTGGATGTCCTTGCCGATCTTTTGATATACGCCTCGCTTGGTCTTCTGGCCCAGCGCGCCGGCGTCGATCAGCTTTTTGAGCCAGTCGGGAATCGCGTAATATTTGTGCCACGCATCGTCCGGCAGCGTGTCGGCCATCGTCTTGACGACGTGCGCGAACGTGTCCAGGCCAACAATGTCGGCGGTGCGGAACGTCGCGCTCTTGGGACGGCCGATCAAGGGACCCGTGAGCGCGTCGACGACGTCGAAGCCGAGACCGCACTGCTGCGCGTGGTGGATAGTGGCCAGCATCGAGAACACGCCGACGCGGTTGGCGATGAAGTTTGGCGTGTCTTTCGCGCGGATCACGCCCTTGCCAAGCGTCGTCACCAGGAATTTCTCGAGATCGTCAAGCAAAGACGGATCCGTGCGGTCGCACGCAATCAGTTCCACGAGATGCATGTAGCGTGGCGGGTTGAAAAAATGCACGCCGCAGAATCTTTTCCGCAGATGCGCCGGAAAAGATTCTGATAATTTGTTAATACTCAGGCCCGACGTATTACTTGCAAAAATCGCGTGCTCGGCGATATGGGGCGCGACTTTCCCGTACAGATCGGCTTTCCAATCCATGCGCTCGGAGATCGCCTCGATGACGAGATCGCACTCTTTCAACAACGCGAGATGCTGATCGTAATTTGC
>JANNPG010000094.1:0-2485 GCA_031399805.1 Betaproteobacteria bacterium
CAGATCGGCGTTGCCCCATTGCGGATAGACATTCTGACTGGAATTGACGGAGTAGAATTCCCCGAAGCATGGTCTTCGCGCATCGACACGAAAATTGCCGATCAACCGGTCGCGGTTCTTTCGGTTGAGCACATGATACGCAACAAGCGAGCCGCGGGACGCGCCCAGGATCTGGCTGATCTCGAATGGCTGGAAAATCCCGACCAGCGGGATTCGTGACGCGCGCTGATTTTTTTGCCGCGACGCGTCGCGAAAGTACATAGAGGGAGGAGCAGCTGCCATGTCGTTCACACTCACGTTAAGCCACGTCGGCATCTTCGTGACCGACATCAAACGCATGGTGGATTTCTACACGCGCTTTCTGGGTTTTGTGGTGAGCGACCGCGGCATGCGCACTGAAGGCGAGATCGTTTTCATGACGCGTGACCCGCGCGAGCACCACCAGTTCGTCATGGCGTCGGGGCGCCCCGCCGACATTTCGTTCAACCTGATTAATCAACTCTCGTTTCGCGTCGACAGCCTCGACACGCTGCGCGCGCTTTATCGCGGACTCAAGAACGAGCAGGTGGAGGACCTGGGGCCCATCACGCACGGCAACGCGTTATCGGTTTATTTCCACGACCCGGAAAAAAACCGCGTCGAACTCCTGATCGACACGCCGTGGTACGTGCCACAGCCGTATCGCATACCGGTCGACCTCATGCTGCCCGAGCCGGAATTATGGGCGTCGATTGAAAAGCAGGCGCGCGCAACACCGGGATTCAGGCCGCGCGAGGAATGGGCGGCTGATATCGAGCGCAAGATCGCGCAGGCGACCGCGCAGCGACAGGCCGCGCTCAATAGATGATGAGTGATGTGTGATGTGTAATGGGTGAGGCGTTAGGCGTTAGGCGGTTTCTCATTACCTATTACCCATTACCCATTGCTCATCCCCCATTACCGATTCACTTGTTTTTGATCTTATCGGCGTTCATCGGCGTCTATCGGCGGCTAAGCATTGCTTTTGCAGTGGCATTTAATCATTAGCAAGGAATACACCATGTTCGATCTGACGGGCAAAGTTGCGCTGATCACCGGTTCCACCAAAGGCATCGGCAAGTCGATCGCGGAGGAAATGGCGCGAGCCGGCGCGAAAGTGGTGATCTCCAGCCGCAAGGCCGATGCAGTCGCAGCGGTTACAAAAGAACTCGCCGCCAAGGGGCATGATGCGCTCGGCGTGCCGTGCAACATCGGCGTGAAAGCGGAGTTACAGAACCTCGTCGACAAGACGCTCGCGCAATGGGGCCGCATCGACATTCTCGTGTGCAACGCGGCGATCAACCCGGTGTTCGGCCCGCTGGCGAAAGTCTCCGATGACGCGTTCGACAAGATGATGGGCAGCAACATTCGCAGCATTTTCTGGCTCGCCAACATGGTGTTGCCGCAGATGGCGGAAAGAAAAGACGGCGCGATGGTCATCATTTCGAGCATAGCGGCGCTGCGCGGCAGCAACGTCAACGGTCTCTACGGCGTGACCAAAGCGGCCGACGCCGGACTCGGGCGCGCGCTGGCGGTGGAGTGGGGGCAGCACAACATACGCGTCAACAGCATCGCGCCGGGGCTCATCAAGACCGATTTCGCGCGCGCGCTGTGGGAGGATGAAGAGCGGCGCAAGCGCCGCGAAGCGATGACGCCGCTGCGCCGGTTGGGTGATCCGCAGGACATCGGCGGTGTCGCGGTGTTCCTCGCGTCCGACGCCGCGCGCTTCATCACCGGCCAGTTACTGGTTGCCGACGGCGGCGCCTCGATCGGCTGGTAGATCGGGTGGTAGTATGCGCCGGCGCCGGGTCGTGTCGATCCGGTCAATGGTCTGATCGGCCTGCCGTTGGACGGATATACCGAAACGCTAAAAAGACGGGTAAACGATCAGGCCCTTGCCCAACGCAAACGATTGATGCCGGAACTCACCCTTTCTGGGGAAATCCCGGATTTCGACCAGGTAGGGCACGTTGAGGATCAACTGTTCCGTCATCCGGCGCGCTGAATCCTTGCTCCTGGTGAGAACGTAGGTCGGACAATTTTCGATGGTCAGCGCGACGAATTCATAGTCAAATTCGAGCACAAACCGATTGATGGCGTCGACGACGCCGAAATTCCAATGCCGCGCCTGGAGATGGTTCGTATAGTCGTGGCCGACGATGAAACCGTCTTCCCTGATTTTGGATGCATAGGTCACGAGGTCGTTGTAGGCCGCCTCAACGGTGTGCATGCCATCGACATAGATCCAGTCGAGTTGCCCGTTCGCGAAAAAAATGGCGGCATCCTCCGCGTAGTCACGATGCACCTCGACGATGCCGCCATCAATCTGTGCACGGAAGCGCGCGAGTACCGCATCGAAGCGATTGTCCTGTTCGCGCGCGGAAACGTTGTTCAGGTCCTTTGCGTAGTCGGCGCGATCCTGATGCTCCCAGGGATCAATCAGATGCAGCCGTCGCGGCTTTGCTGC
>JANNPG010000099.1:0-1856 GCA_031399805.1 Betaproteobacteria bacterium
TCACCGAGCAAATCGACCAGCCCGGCGTGCGCGAGCGCGTGCTGCGCGAAATGGCCGAGATTTACAAGGGCAATCTGATTTTCGGCGAAGACCTGATGGAAGTGCCGGTGAAGGGTCCCGCGGCCGCGAAGCTGATGTAGGAAAAAAACAGGATTCAGGATTCAGGATTCGGGATTGAGTAAAGTCAATTGCCTGGACCTCAAAATCCTGAATCCTGCCTTTCAATGCGCTATTCGTTATTCAGCCTCATAGGCAATGCGCTCACCGGCCATGCCCGCTGGCTGCGCGCATGGCGCCCGGCACAGCCGAAAAAATCCTACGACGTCGTGATCGTCGGCGGCGGCGGGCATGGGCTTGCGACCGCCTACTATCTGGCGAAGAACCACGGTATCCGCAATGTTGCGGTTCTGGAAAAAGGTCCTATCGGGCTCGGCAACACCGGCCGCAATACCACGGTAGTGCGCTCCAACTACATGTGGGACGACAGCGCGCATCTGTATGAACACGCGTTGAAGCTGTGGGAGGGGCTCAGCGAGGAACTGAACTTCAACACCATGTTCAGCCAGCGCGGTGTCGTCAACCTCGCCTTCACGCGCCACGAATTGAATGAGATGGAACGGCGCGCGTCAGCCATGCACCTGAACGGCATCGATTGTGAACTGTTGACGCCGCGCGAAGTCAGGCGCTGGGTGCCATTGCTCAACGCCGATGCGAACTGCCGCTACCCGGTGCTCGGCGGCATCGTGCAACGGCGCGGCGGCAACGCGCGCCACGACGCCATCGCGTGGGGTTACGCGCGTGCCGCGAGTGCGCTCGGCGTCGACATCGTCGAGAATTGCGCGGTAACCGGTCTGCGTTGCGAGGGCGGGGCTGTCACCGGAGTCGATACGACATCGGGTCATATCGCGGCCGGGCGCGTCGGCGTAGCGGCGGCGGGCCACAGCGGCGTGGTGATGGCGATGGCGGGGGTGAAGCTGCCGATACAGAGCTATCCGCTGCAGGCGCTGGTGTCGGAGCCGGTCAAGCCGATATTTCATACCGTGCTGATGGCCGGTCTGGTGCACGTGTACCTGAGCCAGTCGGACAAAGGCGAACTCGTGATCGGCGCCGCGCGCGACGGCTATGTTTCGTACGCGCAGCGCGGCAGCTTCAATCTGATCGAGGAACAGTTACGCGCGTTGCTGGAACTCTTTCCGGTCTTCAGCCGGCTGCGCATGATGCGCCAGTGGGCGGGCATCGTCGATTGCGCGCCCGATGCGAGTCCTATCATCGGCAGCACGCCGGTCGAGAATCTGTACGTGAACTGCGGCTGGGGCACCGGTGGTTTCAAGGCGACACCGGGCTCGGGCTGGGTGTTCGCGCATACGCTCGCGCACGGCGCGCCGCATGCGCTCAACCAGAATTTCAGTCTCGAACGCTTCGCGACCGGCCGTCTGATCGACGAAGCGGCCGCGGCCGGCGTCGCGCATTGAGAAGCAGGATTCAGGATTCAGGATTCAGGAATCAGGATTCAGAAATCAGCAATAAGACATCGCGAGCGAGAGTCTCAAGAATGAAACTGAATCCCGAATCCCGAATTCTGAATCATCAGGCGATCAGCCAATGCTGCTGATTCCCTGTCCCTGGTGCGGGCCGCGCAACGACGCCGAGTTTACGCCGGGCGGCGAGGCGCACATTGCGCGTCCAGCCGATCCGCAACACGCGAGCGACCAGCAATGGGGCGAATACCTGTACTTCCGCAAGAATATAAAAGGCTTGCAATTGGAGCGCTGGTTTCATGCGCACGGTTGCCGGCGCTGGTTCAACGTGGCGCGTGACAGCGTCACGCACGAAGTGAAGGCGGTGTACAAAATGGG
>JANNPG010000100.1:0-10200 GCA_031399805.1 Betaproteobacteria bacterium
GGACGATTGTCGACGATCACCGGCTGCCCAAGGGCTTCCGACAGGCGCTGGCTGATGGCGCGCGCGAAAATGTCGTTGCTGCCGCCCGCCGGCGCGCCGACCAGGAAGCGGATGGGCTTCGACGGATAGGCGGGCTGTGCGATCGCCGGCGCGGATATCAGCGCCGCCGGCAGCGCGACGCATGCCAAACGCAAAATTGAAACCATTGGGTATCCTGTGGTTATTGAAATTAAAGTGCGGACGGGGAGAGCGAAAACATAACAGCAATCATGCGGGGGTGCAATCGTGAAGCCGCGTCTTTCCCGCGTCGCCGCCGCGTGCGTTAAAATGACGGGCGTCACTGCGTGCCCGCATCTGTGTGTATGTGCGGCGCAGACAGCCCCCCACCCGATCCAGGAGCAATCACATGACCGATCTTTCTTCAGGCGCGCCGCGCCTCGCTTCCGCGGGCGCGCGCTTTCGCGCCGCTGTCGCCGCCGAAAAACCGCTGCAGATCGCGGGCACCATCAACGCTTATCACGCGCGCATGGCGGAGCGCGTCGGCTTCAAGGCGATCTATCTGTCGGGCGGTGGTGTGGCCGCCGGCTCACTCGGCCTGCCCGATCTCGGCATCAGCAATCTCGACGACGTGCTGACCGACATCCGGCGCATCACCGACGTCTGCACCCTGCCATTGCTGGTCGACGTCGACACCGGCTTCGGGTCGAGCGCGTTCAACGTCGCGCGCACCGTCAAATCGCTGATCAAGTTCGGTGCCGCGGCGATGCACATCGAAGATCAGGTGGGCGCCAAGCGCTGCGGCCATCGGCCGAACAAGGAACTGGTGACGCAGCAGGAAATGGCCGACCGCATCAAGGCGTCGGCCGATGCGAAGACCGATCGCGAATTCGTGGTGATCGCGCGCACTGATGCGCTCGCAGTCGAGGGGCTGCAGGCCGCGATCGACCGCGCCTGCGCCTGCGTCGAGGCGGGTGCTGACATGATTTTTCCGGAAGCGATTACCGAATTGTCAATGTACAAGAAATTCGCCGACGCGGTGAAAGTGCCCATCCTCGCCAACATCACCGAATTCGGCGCCACCCCGCTATTCACCACCGACGAGCTGAAGAGCGCCAACGTGGCGATGGCGCTGTATCCGCTGTCGGCGTTCCGCGCGATGAATGCGGCTGCGTTGAAGGTGTTCCAGGCCATCCGCAAAGACGGCACGCAGAAGAACGTCGTCGACACCATGCAGACGCGCAATGATCTCTACGACTACCTCGATTATCACGCTTACGAGCAGAAGCTCGACCAGTTGTTCGCGCAGGGGAAGAAAAAGTAGAACCTGCTTCCTGGTGTGCGCGCGTGGCACCGGCGCCGAGACTCTTGACTTTGGTGCGACATTAGCTAAACTTAGCTAACCTAACAACGCTGACAGGATCTCCCGATGAAACAAGTCAATATCCACCAGGCGAAGACCGAGCTATCGAAGCTGGTCGAGCGCGCGGAAGCGGGCGAGGACGTCGTGATCGCCCGGGCGGGCAGGCCCGTTGCCAAGCTCGTGGCGCTGACGAAGTCCCGCGCGCCGCGCCGGTTGGGGTTACTCGACGGAAAATTCAAAATTCCGGACGACTTCAACAAGCCCCTGCCTGCGTCCGTGCTGCGCGCGTTCGACGGCGGCAAATAGTGCGGTTGCTGGTCGACACGCACCTGCTGCTATGGGCAGCGGCGAGCAGCCGCCGATTGCCGCGCGGGGCGCGGGCGCTGATTGAGGACTCCGCCAACGAGGTTTACTACAGCGCGGCAAGCATCTGGGAAATCGCCATCAAAAGCGCGCTGAGGCGCAAGGATTTCCGCGTCGATGCAGCGGCCTTGTTGGAGGCCCTGCCGCAGATGGGTTTCGTCGAGCTTCCCGTGACCGGCGCGCATGCGGCGCGAGTCGCACAGCTTGCGAACATTCATCGCGACCCGTTTGACCGGCTACTCGTTGCGCAAAGCGTCGCGGAGCCGCTTACCCTGTTGACCAACGACACGCTGCTCGCGGGATACGGGGATGGCATTCGCGTCATTTAGCGCCAGCCCGCCTATTTCGTGAGGAGAACTTACCAACGAAACTGAAAGGGCCGGTACGACTCTTCCGCCAGAAATGCGCGGGCCAAACCCTTGGCCTGCTGTTCCAGTATCCGCGAGGGCGGAACCATTTTGCCGCGCACCGGATGGGGCGGTTCCACATGGATAACTGACTGATTTATTGTAAAATATTCAGGATCTAGCGGCTTGTTGATACTGAGGATCCCCTCCCCTTTGACGAAAAACTTCCAGTTCTCGCCGCTCGCCATGCTCACGCACTTTGGATTCGTTAGCGTGAACGAAAACGCGGGAGTATGCTTTCGCTATCGCCGCGAGAAAACCCAACCGCCCGGGTGCCAGTGCGAAGATGAATGATAGGGAATTAGCGGGGTTGCGACGTGACCTGCGAGAACGATGAATTAGGGGAAGCGTTTCGTATAACAGTCGTTATGTAGACTCTTTTGCCGATTGAGAAAATCCAGATCGGCAAATTCCGCAAGTCGGCACTATCCTCATTTTTTCAATCTGTTGTACCAGGCACACTTGGCTGTCGAAAGGGCGCTTTCGACAGCGTGCCTGCCTGTTGCTTCGACCAGAGTACAAAAAGACGCTATCTCAGAGGGTTGGTGAAGGGCATGGCCACCTTCACTGCTCCCGCTGTCGAAACTGGCCCAAACGCGGAGCGCGATAACCGCCGTGAGGCGAAGTGATGTTGCGCGTCAATGATTAAATTGTCGATTGTGCATCCACGAAAGCGGTCCGGTAAACCCCTTCGACACCGGCTCTCGGGATATTCTCAAGCCACAACACCCCATGGTTTAACGCCTGACGGCGTGCGGAAACCCGCATACGCGGGTGCCGGGCCGTCTGCGACGAATGGGATGTGGCGCCATTTGACCTGCACCGGCACGCAGAAGCGCTTTCTCGCGTGGCATAATTGCCGTAGGTGGGTGGAGCGCCTAAAACGGAGATTCAATATGTTCAAACCAGTTGACGTAAGAGCACGGCCCCATTACAGATTGTGGCTTCGCTACTCGGATGGAACGGAAGGTGAAGTCGATCTTTCGGACCTGGCTGGCAGAGGCGTCTTTAAACTATGGAATGATTCCAGCGCTTTCGAGAATGTTCATATTGGTGAATATGGAGAAATCGCCTGGAGTGACAAGATAGACTTATGCCCTGATGCGCTCTACCTGCGGTTAACCGGCAAGACACCTGAAGACGTGTTTCCGAACCTGAGAGAAATCAGCGTCAATGCCTGAAATCAGCCGCTTTTACGGGATTATCATCAGGATGTATTTTGGGGATCACAATCCGCCGCACTTCCACGTGGAATTTGGAGATGACGCGGCATTGATCAGTATCAATACGCTGGGTGTAATAGCAGGGAATCTGCCACCGCGAGTAATGGGCATGGTGGCGGAATGGGCATCAATGCATCGGGATGAGTTGCTGGCCGATTGGGAACGGTCGAAGAATCTCGAGCCGCTGAAAAAGATAGGCCCGTTGCTGTAGAGTCAGTCTACGTAGACCCCGTTCGACATCGGCTCTCGGGATATCCTCAAGCTGCGCGCCGACCTGATGATGCGCATCGAGGATTGCTACCGGAAAAGCGGCGCGACACAGGCGACCACGGCCAAGACGCTCGGACTGACCACGCTGCGGTTCAACGCGCTGCTCAAGGGCAAGATTGCATGACCGGAATGTTGTTGTCCAGAAAATTCGTTGCGAATTACGGCCAAGAGCTCGACGACGTCGCGCGGCGCGTCAGCATCAAGCCGGACGTTCTGCACCTGCCGGACAATCCGCAGGCACGGCTTGCGCAGGCCGACTGCGATCGCATCGAAGTGACGATGTCGACGCGCGACGTCCGGTTCTCGGATCTCTTCAAGAGCTTCGGCGACGCGCTTCTCGCGGCCAAGAACCTGCAATGGGCGCATTTTCACAGCACCGCCATCGAGCAGCACCCGTTTGTGCCGCCGCTGCTCGCGCGCGACGTCAAGCTGACCACATCGGCAGGCACCAACGCCGAGCCGGTCGCGCAGACGGCGATTGCGGGATTGCTGCAGCTCGCACGCCGTTTCCCGCAATGGCTGGATGCGCAGCGCCGCCATGCGTGGGAACCGATGCGCGGCGACAACGTGCCCGCGGATTTGCGCGGCCAGACGGTCATGGTGGTGGGCCTGGGCAACATCGGCATGCCGGTTGCGCGCTTCTGTCAGGCGCTCGGCATGCATGTGATCGGCATCCGCCGCTCGCCGAAGGGCGCCGGCGAACCGCTGGACGAAATCCATCCGCTGGCAAAGTTGGCCGAATTGCTGCGGCGCTGCCAGTGGCTTGTCCTCACGTGCCCGTACACGCCGGAAACGCACCATCTCGTCAATGCCGGTACGCTCGCCGAACTGCCGCAGGGTGCTGCGCTCATCAACGTTGCGCGCGGCCGCGTGGTCGACGAGCCGGCGCTGATTGAAGCGCTCAGGAGCGGGCGGCTCAGCTGCGCGTACCTCGATGTGTTTGAAAAGGAACCGCTGCCGGCGGAATCCCCGCTGTGGGACCTGCCGAACGTGATTCTCTCGCCGCACAACGCCTCAGTATCGTCGGGCAACGACCGCCGCAGCGCGGAGCTGTTCCTGCTTAATCTCGAGAAATGGGCGCGCGGCGAGCCGCTGCTCAATCCGCACACGGCTTAAGCGGAGAGGCTCTATAATATCCCCTTCATTCAGGGGCTTGGCAGCCATGCAGCTTTTTGCTTTCGGCATCAACCACCAGACCGCGCCGCTTGCGTTGCGCGAGCAGGTGGTTTTTCACGCCGAAAATCTGGTGCAGGCGCTGCGCGACCTCGTCGACCGCAACCCGGTCACGGAAGCGGCGATTATTTCCACCTGCAATCGCACCGAAGTCTATTGCGACACCGCGGAGCCGCGGCAGGCGCTGCGCTGGCTGGCCGACTATCATCAGTTAAAGGCGCAGCACCTCGAACCGTACGTGTATCAACTGCCGCGCGAGCACGCGGTCAAGCACGCGTTTCGCGTCGCGAGCGGACTCGATTCGATGGTGCTGGGCGAGCCGCAAATTCTGGGCCAGTTCAAGGATGCAGTGCGCACTGCGAAAGAGGCGGGCACGCTGGGCCTCTTGCTGAACAAACTTTTCCAGCGCACGTTTTCGGTCGCGAAAGCGGTGCGCTCCGAAACCGACATTGGCGCTAGCACGGTGTCGATGGCGTCCGCCGCGGTACGTTTTGCCGAACGCATTTATCCGAGCATCGCCGAACAAAGCGCGCTCTTCATCGGCGCGGGCGAGATGATCGAATTGACCGCCACGCACTTCGGCGCGCGCCATCCGCGCCACATGACTTTCGCCAATCGCACGGTGGAGCGCGCGCAGCATCTCGCCGAGCGCTTCCGCGGCCGCGCGATCAGCCTGAACGATCTGCCGTCGCAGCTCGCCGTGCACGACATCGTCGTCTCCTGCACCGCGAGCATGCTGCCCATCATCGGCAAGGGGCTCGTCGAAAGCGCGCTGCGCGCGCGCAAGCACCGGCCGCTCCTCATCATCGACCTCGCGGTGCCGCGCGACGTCGAAACCGAAGTCGGCGCGCTCGACGACGTGTTTCTGTACACGGTCGACGATCTCGGCAGGGTCGCGCGCGAAGGGCTCGATGTGCGCGAGTCAGCGGTGGCGCAGGCCGAGGCCATCATCGAAACCCAGGTCGGCGATTTCATGCAATGGCTCGACAACCGCGAACTGGTGCCGACCATTCGCGCGCTGCGCGACGAAGCGGAGCGCGCGCGCCGGCGTGAAGTCGAGCGCGCGGTGCGGCAGCTCGCGCATGGCCACGATGCGCATGACGTGCTCGAACAATTGAGCCATTCGCTCACCAACAAGTTTCTGCACGCGCCGACGCATGCGCTCAATCACGCCAACGACGACGACCGCGAAGAGCTGGTGAACATGTTGCGGCGGCTCTACCAGCTAGAGAGACCATAACATGATGAAACACGCGTGCGTTGCAGCCAGAATTGGTGAGGGCAAGGCGCCCGGTGAAGACAATAGTTATTCTATTGTCAAGACGAGCAACGCGGCCATCGCCGATTCTGGCTGCAACCCTTCGGGCTGGAACGAGTTTTGGCTTGTAGCTCCCGGCTCACGGCGAAAGGATTTTGTTCTTGGGGCGGAGACGGGAGCCAAGTGGCGCAATTACAACTCCGGGCGCTACGGCACCATTCCCGCAAACGGGCCTGCGGCTAACGAGACCCGGCGCCACATTGTCGCAAGCCACTTACTTAGAATGACTAAGTTGCGTGTTTTGCTTCGCGTTCTGAGCCAAAATCGTGACAGCGCATCGCGCGTTTCATCATGTTATGGGCTCTAGACAATCCGAATGAAGGAAAGCATCGCCGCCAAGCTCGCCCGGTTGACGCTCAGGCTCGAAGAGCTCAACAGTCTCTTGAGTTCCGAAAACGTCACCGCCAACCTCGACACCTACCGCAAGCTCACGCGCGAACACGCGGAGATCACGCCGGTGGTCGAACTCTACCAGGCCTACCGCCAGAGTGAAGGCGATTTGCACGCGGCGGAGGGCATGGCGCTTGACCCGGCGATGCGCGAGTTCGCCGAGGCCGAAATGCGGGAAGCGCGCGCGCGGCTCACGCAGCTCGAGGCGGACCTGCAGCAGCAACTGCTGCCGAAGGATCCCAACGACGAGCGCAATATTTTTCTCGAAATCCGCGCCGGCACTGGCGGCGACGAGTCGGCGTTGTTCGCGGCGGATCTCTTTCGCATGTACGCGCGGTTTGCCGAGCGCAATAAATGGCAGGTCGAGATCATGTCGCAAAGCCAGAGCGAGTTGGGTGGCTACAAGGAGGTCATCGCCAGGGTCGCCGGTCAGGGCGCGTACTCGAGGCTCAAATTCGAATCCGGCGGCCATCGCGTGCAGCGCGTGCCCACGACCGAGACGCAGGGGCGCATACACACTTCCGCATGCACGGTGGCGGTGCTGCCGGAGGTCGACGCGGTGGCGGACGTGGTGTTGAATCCCGCCGAGATGCGTATCGACACGTTCCGCTCGTCGGGCGCCGGCGGGCAGCACATTAACAAGACGGATTCGGCGATTCGCATCACCCACCTGCCGACGGGCATCGTCGTCGAATGCCAGGACGACCGCTCGCAGCACAAGAACAAGGCGCGCGCGCTGGCGGTGCTGGCCGCGCGCATCAAGGACCAGCAGGTGCGCGCGCAGCAGCAGAAAACCGCCGCCACGCGCAAGTCCCTGATCGGCAGCGGCGACCGCTCGGAACGCATCCGCACCTACAATTTTCCGCAGGGCCGCGTCACCGATCACCGCATCAATCTCACGCTCTACAAGATCGGCGCCATCATGGACGGCGATCTCATCGAGCTCACGGGCGCGTTGAGCGCCGAGCATCAGGCCGAGCAGCTCGCGGCGCTGGGCGAGGAAACTCAGACTGCGTAACCTCGTGCTCGACGTAAGTCCCAGAAATGCAATCGACAGTTGCGCAAGCATAGGCACGCGTGCCAATCGATCGCGTTGACGCGCGCGCGCTGCTGCGTCACGCCTGCGGCGTTGACGACGCCTACCTCATCGCACACGCTGATGACAAGCTGAACGCGGAACAAAGCGCTGCGTTCGCAGCATTGGTCGCGCGACGTGCTGCCGGTGAACCGGTTGCTTACATCGTCGGCACACGCGAGTTTTTCAGCCTCGAGTTCAAGGTGACGCCGGCAGTCTTGATTCCACGGCCGGAGACCGAGTTGCTGGTTGAATTTGCGCTCGAGCGCATCGATGCCGAACGCGCGTGCAGCGTGCTCGATCTCGGCGCCGGTAGCGGCTGCATTGCTATCGCGATTGCGAAAAATCACCCGCGCGCGCAAGTGGTAGCGGTGGATAGCAACGCAGACGCGCTCGCGGTCGCGCGCGAGATTGCGGCGCGGCACTTGCGCGCGTATGCGGTCTCCACCCCCACCCTGGCCCTCCCCCATCAAGGGGGAGGGAATCCGTATGGTTGCGCTGAAACTCCTTCCCCCTTGATGGGGGAAGGTGGGGATGGGGGTGATTTGTCATTCGTGCACAGCGACTGGTTTGCCGCGCTTGGCGATCGTCGCTTCGACGTGATCGTCGCCAATCCGCCTTACGTCGCTGCCGGCGACGCGCATTTGCAGAGCGGAGATTTGCGCTTCGAGCCCGCCGACGCTTTGGTGGCGGGAGCAGACGGGCTGGAATGCATACGCGCAATCGTTGCATCGGCGCCGCGCTATATGAACGATGACGGCTGGCTCGCAATCGAGCATGGTTACGATCAGGCGGAGCGCTGTCGCGAATTGCTTGGCGCCGCCGGTTTCCACGAGGTTTTTTCGCGCGAAGATCTGGCCGGCGTGGAGCGAATCAGCGGCGGGCAGTGGCGCGCGTCTTGACGCAGATGCACACTAGCCTGTAAAATACCCCATCATTTCACTCAAGTATTTCAGGAGCAAGTATGAGCGTGCAAGACGTGATCAAGGAACAAGTCACCAAGAACCCGGTGGTGTTGTACATGAAAGGCTCGCCCGATTTTCCGCAATGCGGCTTTTCCGCCAACGTGGTCGGCATCCTGCGCGCGTGCGGGGTTGAGGATTTCTTTGCGGTCAACGTGCTCGAAAATCCGGACATCCGCCAGGGCATCAAGGAATTCGCCAGCTGGCCGACCATCCCGCAGCTCTACGTCAACGGTGAATTCGTCGGCGGCTCGGATATTCTGCGCGAAATGTACGAAAGCGGCGAACTGAAGAAAGTCTTGCAGAAATAAGCGCTGCGCACAAAACGAAAAAGGGAGCCGCGGCTCCTTTTTTTATTGCGCAGGGTCCGCATTCACCAAAAAATGATCGGGATCGTCTGACGCGAATGCCAGGCGAATCCCGCGTCCGCGCGCCAGCCACGAACCTTTAGATAAACCACGCTTTATAGGCGTATTGAGCAAGCAGCGCGAGCGCAATGATCGCCAGCGCGCGCTTGACCCACTTGCGAAACATGGCGGCGTCGATACGGTCGCGCATGCGCGCGCCGCCAACCCCCGCCGCGACCGCGACGACGCACAGCGGCAGCGTCGCCAGCCATTGCGCCGAGGACACGCCGCCGTGCAGCGTCAGCACCGTGAATTGCGTTGTTTTGCCGACCAGGAAACAGATTTGCATGGCCTGCACCATCAGGGCTGGCGTCAGGCCGAGTGCCAAGTAGTAGATGATGAGGGGCGGCGCCGCGACGTTGACCGTGCCCTCGAAAAGACCTGCCGTCGCGCCGGCCAGCGGGCCGAACGCACGCTCGTGCCGTTTGATCAACGGCCAGTCGCCGCGCGCAATGCGGTCGAGATTGAGATAGACGACGATGATCACCGCGAGCAGCAATTGATAGGGCGCATCCGGCGCCGCGACGAAAAGCCAGGTGCCGGCGAGCGCGCCCAGCGTGGCGTAGACCGGCATCATCCAGAAGCGCTTCATTACGGGTCCCAGCGGCCCGCTGGTGACGAGCGTGACGAGAACGGTCGCGAGCGTCGGCAGCAGCACGATGATGATCGCTGTGCGCATGTCGACCACCATCGCGACCATCGGCGTGGCGATGAACGGAAAGCCGAAGCCCAGCGCGCCCTGGATGAAGCCGGACACCACCACCGCAAGCAGGAGCCACAGGATCACCGCGACCGGCAGAGATTCAATGGTGGTCATTTGCATTGATTCCATTCGACTGCCGGCGTGCTGCCGGGCGCGCTTTGAATCGCGAACATACGCAAGTATTCTCGGAGACGCATAGTCACTGACGCAAAATGATTCCGGGTTATTCTAACTCGTGCCGTCGGCGCGGCACCTGAACGTCATCGGAACGCACGCTCGCATGCTAGACACTGGCGATACCCCATGCAATACTGGCCCGGAGATGTACGATTTCGCATTTCGGCAAAATCGCAACCGTCGAGTCAACGCGAGCCGTCCGACGCAGCACACGCTGCCGGGTATCCGACCAAAGAAAATTTTTCACGTGGCGAAACGAGAGTCATGCAAACGGCGACTTACGATTACATCATAGTCGGCGCGGGCTCCGCCGGCTGCGTGCTCGCCAGCCGGTTGACCGAAAACGGCAGGTATTCGGTGCTGTTGCTCGAG
>JANNPG010000104.1:0-3908 GCA_031399805.1 Betaproteobacteria bacterium
GGCGCCGCAAATCTCGCGCTCGAAGCGTTCAAGCTCGCGACGGGCACCGATATCGTTCACGTGCCGTACAAGGGCACTGCGCCGGGCGTCGTCGATCTTATCGCGGGCCGTATCTCGCTGACATCCGCCGCGGTCGTCTCGGCGCTGGGGTACGTAAAGCAGGGCAAGCTGCGCGCGCTGGCGACGGTCGGCGAGAAGCGCGCAAGCGCAGCACCGGAACTGCCGACGGTTGCCGAAGCGGGTGTGCCCGGCTACGCGGTGGACGTGTGGTACGCGATGTTCGCGCCGGCCGCCGTCCCGAAGCCGGTGCTGGCGCAACTGAACGGCGAGATCATTAAAATTCTTTACGCACCGGAAATGAAAGCGCGACTCGCCGTCATCGGGCTCGAGCCCGCCGCCGAGCCGCTCGACAAAACCAACGCATACGTCAAGTCAGAGGTCGCCAAATGGGCGAAGGTGGTCACCGCAGCGAAAATAACGGCGCAATAAATAGAAGTGGTCTCAAAAACCCATTGAGGCCGTTCGTGCTGAGGTATCGAAGCATGAATGGCCGCCGTTACTCCGAGGTGCGGCACCTCTTCGCCCTTCTATACATCAGGGCGAACGGGTTTTTGATATGACTTTTAGTTTCTCACGCGCGCTCCCCGCGCTGCTCGCTGGCAAGCTCACGCCGCGCGATCTGCTCGAACGCTGCCTCGCGCGCATTGCCGAGCGCGAGAGCGCGGTGAAGGCGTTCGTGGTGTTGAATACAGAGGCCGCACGCGCCGCCGCCGATGCAGCGACCGCACGCTATCGCGCGGGCGCGCCGCTATCCAGCGTGGACGGCTGCCCGGTCGGCATCAAGGACATCATGGACACTTACGATCTGCCGACGCAGATGGGCAGCCCCGCCTTCAACGGATGGCAGCCGGCCTACGATGCCGCGTGCGTGCACGCGCTGCGCAAGGGCGGCGCCGTCATCGTCGGGAAAACCGTTTCGACTGCCTTCGCTTGCGGAGCCACGAATGTGACCCGCAATCCGCACGATCCCGCGCGCACGCCGGGCGGCTCTTCAAGCGGCTCGGCCGCCGCGGTCGGCGCCGGCATGCTGCCGGTCGCGCTCGGCACGCAGACCCAGGGCTCGATTCTGCGGCCGGCCGCGTACTGCGGTGTGGTCGGATTCAAGGCGACGCACGGCGTGCTGCCCATGCAGGGCGTGCATCCGATAACGCTGACGCACGATCATCTGGGCGTGATCGGCGCGACGCTCGGGGATGCGTGGCGCGTCGCATCGCATATTTCACTCACGCAGGGCAGCCCGGGGCAGCCGTTTCTCGATGGCGCGGCGGCAGCGCCGCCACCCGCGCGCAAGCCGCGCCGGTTGATCCGTTTGTACATGCAAGCCTGGGAAACGGAAGTCGCTCCGGCGACCCGCGATGCGTTCGAAGCGTTCATCGAGAAACTCAAGCGCGCGGGCGTTGAAATCCTCGACCGCGAATCCAACGCGGACGTTGGCGATTTCGAACGGGCGCTGGATGGCGGCTTCATCGAGCGCTCAATTGAAATTACCACGTATGAGATGAAATGGCCGTACGAGCAGTACGTGAAGAAGTTTGGCGACCTGCTTGAAAAGCGCGTGCTGGACCGCATGGCGCACGTGGCCCGCATGACGCCGGCGCATTACACGAGCCTGCTGGCTGACAAACAAGTCATGCGCGCGCTTGCACGCAGCACCTTGGCCGGTAGCGACGGGTTCATCACGCTCACCGCGCCGGGCCCAGCACCCGTTGCCCGCGACCATACGGGCAGCCGTGCGTATCAAGTCTATGCAACGTTCCTCGGTTTTCCGGCTTTCAGCCTGCCGCTGCTGACTGTCGACCGCATGCCGCTTGGCGTGCAACTGATCGGCATGGCGGGCGCCGATGGCGCACTGGCCGCAACAGCGAACTGGCTGACGGGAACAATGGGGACGGAGAGCAGATAAGCGGTCACCATCTTCCGTTCCGCGAAAGCGTAACGCCCGCAATCCTCGGGCGTTAGCGCATCCTGCTTTCGATTCTACGCAGCCGCTCGTCCAAGGAATCGACCTTGCTTGATAACGTTCTGATCGCTTCTGTCTGAATGCGGATCAGCTCCTTTAGCTCGCGCGACGCACCGAGGCTCTCTGCAGCCGTTGGATCACTTGAGCGCGGATTGGCGGGCACATATTCGGGACGCAGAACGGATTTGCCCGGCGGCGTCACATCTATCGGTCCGGGAGGTAGCTGCGCAGAAGCGAGGCCGCAGGCGGAAATCCCAACAAGAAAGCAGAACACCTTCATCTTTGCTCCTTTCCAATGCACAGCGTTCGAACCAACACCAAGAGTGCTGAATAGCATGCTCGTATTCCGAATTCGTTTCGTCAACCTGCCTCTGGACGTTCCGCAGATGGATAGGAAAGCCGCTAGCTTCTGCAACAGTACGCGCTTTTATTTTATCTTATATCGCCACTCCGGTATGCTGGCATCAAAAACTTTTTATAACTACTTTTGGCAAAACAGGAATTAACGAAATGGGATTGATTGCAGATCGCCGGGATGTACCTGAATTTTCTGGTCACACACGCCTACGTTCATCTGCCGGCGTGCAGCTCGATCGACGCGGGCATGCGCGTCGTCACGCCGGCAATGCGGCGTGAGTGAGATAACACACCCGACGATCGCGGTTTTTACCAAAAACCGCACCAACCCCGCGTATGCGGCGGCGCGGCTCGGCGCCGACCGCAGCGCCGAGCGGCTGGGCGCGCGCACCCTGCATTACGTGCCGCGCGAACCGGACAATGTCGACGAGCAGATCGCGCTCATCGATGACGCGCTCGCGCAGCGACCCGACGCATTCGTGCTGGTGCCGGTGCATCCGACCGCGGTCAACGCGGCGATCCGCAGGATCACCGCCGCCGGCGTGCCGATCGTCGGCTTCATCAACCGGTTTACCGAACCGGCCATCGTCAGTTTTGTCGGCTCCGACGATTATCCGCTGGCGTTCAGGATCGCGACTTACCTGTGCGAACACCTCAAAGCGCGTGGCGAGGTCGTCATCGTGGAGGGGCCGCGCGAGTCGGTCACCAGTCTCGCGCGCGTGCGCGGGTTTCGCGACGCGCTGGGAAAATTTCCGGACGTGCGCATCGTGGCGTACATTTGCGGCGACTATCAGCATGACCGGACTTTGCACGCCGGTGAAGAGCTGCTGAAGTCGGCGCCGCGTTTTGATGCGATACTCGCGGCCAACGATGTCATGGCGCTCGGCATGCTGGAGGTGCTCGCCGCAGCGGGGCGCGCGAGCGTCGTGGTCGGGGTCAACGCGATACCGGACGCCATCACGGCCATCAAGCGCGGCACGCTGCTCGCGACCGTGGATTTCGACGCCATGAAAATGGGTTGCCTCGCGACGGAAGCGGCGATCCGCCATTTGCGCGGCGAGCGTTTGCCGCGGGAGATTGTGCTGCCGGTGCAGATCGTCGACCGCGGCAATTGCGCGCAATGGGACAAGCCGTTCGAAGAGCGCGCCTGTCCGCGCTGGGAAGACGTGGTGGGATAACGGTGGGTGTAATGTAACGAGGTGATTGCCGGGTCCGGAATTCGCCCGCATCGGCGCTGTCGCTACGCCCGTTGCGCTTGATTCGCACTCGAGTGCGTCCTAGAATCAACGCCTAGTCTCAACGCGCAACAGCGCCGCGCAGAATTCACGGAGAAACATCTTGGACACTACGACACCCGCCGCACCGACCAAAACGACCAGCCCCGCGCCCAAGCGCACGACCTACAAAGGCGCCGAGATTATGGTCGAGTACCTGATCAAGGAGAAGGTGCCTTATCTCTTCGGTGTGTGCGGCCACGGCAACATCGGGTTTCTTGACGCCGCGTGCAGCGCCGCCGATCGCATCCGCACCA
>JANNPG010000027.1:0-3804 GCA_031399805.1 Betaproteobacteria bacterium
CCCTTCCCCCGCACGCTGGGTAAGGGAGCGTCGAGCGGAAATGGCTTGCCAACCATTTCCGGAATACTCAACGACGGCCGGATCGCGTCGCCGCGTTGGAGCGGACACGGCGTGCCACTCAACGCGACGGGCGTTTGTCCACGCATCAGATACCAGGCTTTGCCTGCGTCCAGAACTGGCGTGGCGAAACGATGGCCATATTCTCTATCTTGCGCAGCGCCAGCAGCGCCTTGTCACCGGTCACGAAAGTCTCCGCGGCGGCGCCGAGCGCGCATGCCACGATCCATTCATCGTCGGGATCGTTGATACCAAGCGGTACCGGTTTTTTGACTGCCGCTGCGAGTGTAAAACGGCGCAATATCCCAAGCACCTCATTGCGGGCCTCCCGCGGCATGCCCAACTTGGATGCGAGAATTCTGTCGATCTCAACCAGCACGGGTTCGCCGATCAACAGAAGATGTTCCGCGGCGGCAAACCGGAACACGTCGGCGCACAGCCCGCGCGTGGCGAACGCAGCCACCAATACGTTGGTGTCGAGAAATACTCTCAAGAGACAGTCTTGAAGACATCCTCATCGGTGAGAATGCCGGCGCGCTCCGCAAAGCGGCGGGTCTTGCGCCGCGCGCTTTCGAACTCGATCAAAGCCAACTGCCGGTCGAGCGCCTCGCGCACGATGTCGCTACGCGTCCGGCCGGAGGCGGTCGAGACCTTGCTAAGGCGCTTTTGCAGCGCGCTTTCCAGCCTGATAGTTACCGTTGAAGCCATATCAATTTATCCGAAAGTTGTTGTAAGACAATGTAACACAAAGACGCCGGCGTTAAAAGTCCTGCCGGAGTCGATTTGCGGCAAGAACCGATGTTACGCGTCCGATAAGGTGGCCCAATGAATAATCGCCGCAAACTTGTCTTCGCGCTTGGCGCGGGCGCGCTCGCTGCTCCGCTCTCCTCTTTCGCTCAGAAACCACCAAAGGTCGCGCGCATTGGATACCTGGGCCCCACTTTCGCCGCCGGCGCCGCGACCCGCATCGAGGCGCTGCGCGCGGGCCTGCGCGAGCTGGGCTACGTCGAGGGCAAGAACCTCGTCATTGAATTCCGCTGGGCCGATGACAAGTATGAGCTGCTGCCGAAACTTGCGGCCGAACTGGTCGGTCTCAAAGTCGATGTGATCGTGACCCACGGCACGCCGGGCACGCGCGCGGCTGCAAAGGCGACGACCACCATTCCGATCGTCATGGCCACCGCGGGCGACGCCCTGCTCACCGGCCTCGTGACCAATCTTGCGCGGCCCGAGGGCAACATCACGGGGTCCATCTTCTTCAATCCCGAGCTCGCCGCCAAGCGGCTGGAGGTGCTGCGCGACACTTTCCCGCGCATCAGGCGCATCGCGGTTCTGCAGAACCCCGACAATCCGGCGATGGCGCCGGTGCTGGCGGAAATGGCGAAAATCGCCAAGGCATTGAAGCTGGAGCTGCAACCCGTCGGCGCGCGCAGCCCGCAGGAATTCGAAAGCGCATTCGCAGCGATGGTCAAAAACCGCGCCGAAGCGGTGGTGGTTATCGAAGACGCCATGCTCAACGGCAACCTCAAGCTAATCGCGGACATTGCCATCCAGCGGCGCATGCCTGCGATCGGCCTGCCGGAAATCGCGGATGAGGGCGCCCTGCTCGGCTACGGCGTCAGCCTGATACAGATGTTCCGCCACGCAGCGGTTTTCGTGGACAAGCTGCTCAAAGGCGCCCGCGTCAATGAACTGCCGGTCGAGCGCGCGAGCACTTTCCAAACGGTGATCAATCTCAGGACCGCCAAAGCGCTGGGCGTCAAATTCCCCGACTCGATGCGGGTGCGCGCCGACCGGGTGGTCGAATGAATTCACTATCGCACAGGAGACTAAACATGCGCCCCGAAATCAAACGCCTGACAACCATCACCGCAGCACTGGCGCTGCTTCTGAACCCGCTGCCCGTAGTGCCGGCTCAGCCGTCGCAGGCCAAGACGGCACACATCGGCATCCTCGTTGGCGGGAGCTACGCGCAGCGCGGTCGCCTCGAGCAGGAGCTGCTCGCGGGCCTGCGCGAGCAGGGTTATGTCGAAGGCAAAAATCTGGTCGTCGAACGCCGCTACGCCGACGGCGAGCGCGGCAGGGTGCCCGACCTCGCCCACGAGCTGGCGGGAATGAAGCTCGACGCCATCGTCACGACGTGCACGCCGTCCACTCGCGCCGCCCGGCAAGCGACTGCGTCGACGCCGATCGTCATGGCGGCCGTCGCGGACCCGGTCGGCCAGAAACTGATCGCGAGCCTCGCCCGGCCGGGCGCCAATATTACGGGACTCTCCAGCCAGGCCGAGGACGTCCTGCCCAAGATGATGGAGCTCTTCGCGAGCGTGCTGCCCAAGCAAACTACGGTTGCGGTGCTCGCGGAAACGAGAAGCGACGTGCACCCGCGCATGTGGCAGGCGCTCGGCCCGCTTGCGCAAAAGTTGAATCTGAAGCTTGTCAAGGTCGATGTAGCAAGGCCGGTGGACCTGCCAATCGCATTCGAGACGGCGCTGCGCGAGAAGGCCGGCGCGATGCTGGTCCTGCCTGACGAGCCGATGTTTCTGACGTGGCGCGCAACGATCGTGGAACTGGCGGCGAAGCACCGCCTGCCCGCATTCTATGGGGCACAAGAATTCGTGGACGCTGGTGGCATGATGAGCTATGGCGAAAACCTGCGCAGCAGCTATCGCGGCGCGGCCGCGTACGTCGTCAAGATCGCCCAAGGCTCCAACCCCGCCACCCTGCCGGTCGCTCAACCGACGCGATTCGAACTGGTGGTCAACCAGAAGACGGCAAAAACGCTGGGCATCACGATTCCGGGCGATATTCTGTTGCGCGCGGACAGGGTGATCGAGTGAACACGCGGCGTACTCTCCTGGTCGCAATTGGCGCGACCCTGCTCGCGGCGCCCCGCGTCGCACTCGCCCAGCAGAAGGTGTGGCGTATAGGCGTCCTGCTGCTACGGCGCCCCGCCTCCCTGGAATCCGATGCGAACTACAGCGCATTCGTGCGGGGAATGAGCGAGCTTGGCTACGTACAAGGAAAAAATCTCGTCATCGAGGCAAGGTTTGCGGACGGCCGTCCGGAACGATTGCCGGTGCTTGCCGCCGAACTAGTGCGCCTGAAGGTCGATGCGATCGTCGCGGCGGGCAACCAGCCGATCAGCGCCGCCCAACAGTCCACGTCGACGATACCGATCGTGATTGCCTCCGCCATCGATCCGGTGGAAAGCGGATTCGTGAAGAGCCTGGCTCACCCCGGCGGCAACATAACGGGGCTTTCCAACCTCACAGGCGAGCTCATCGCGAAGCACTTGGAGTTCATGCTCAGCACTGTTCCAAACGTATCCCGGGTGGCGCTGCTCATGAATCCCACCAACTCGGCGCATGCCGGTCTGCTGAAAAACGTGCAGGCTGCGGCGCAAAAAGTGAGCGTCCAGGTCGTGCCGGCGCAGGCGCGAAGCCCCGCTGAATTCGAGCCTGCATTCTCCTCCATGACGCAGCAGAAGGTTGGCGCGGTCATAGTTGCCATCGACGGCTTGTTCGCTCAGCACGCGGGCGAGATCGCCGCGCTGGCTGCGAGGACACGCCTGCCTTCGATCTATACAACACGCGTATACGTTGAGGCAGGCGGCCTGATGAGCTACGGCCAAAACCTGGCTGACAACTATTATCGCGCCGCGGCCTACGTCGACAAGATTCTGAAGGGCGCAAAGCCGGCCGACCTGCCGGTCGAGCAATCCACCAAGTTCGAATTCCTGATCAACGG
>JANNPG010000103.1:0-1729 GCA_031399805.1 Betaproteobacteria bacterium
GTGAAGGAAGTGCGCTTTTCCGCCGGTGAGCAGGTGGACGAAGGCGTCGACCTGATCGCGTTCGAAGCGGCTTAGCGCAATCAGGCACGGAGGAATACACATGAAACTGCCGCGCAAGGTGCGCATCGTCGAAGTCGGCCCGCGCGACGGGCTGCAGAACGAGCCGCTCATCGATGGTCATGGCGTGCCGACGGCGATCAAGCTCGAATTGATCCACCGCCTCGCGGACGCCGGGCTCCCGGCCGTGGAAGCGACCGCGTTTGTCTCGCCGAAGTCGATTCCGCAGATGGCCGACCACACGGAAGTGCTCGAAGGCGTGCGGCGCAAGCCCGGCGTCGCCTATCCGGTGCTCACCCCGAACCTGAAGGGCCTCGCCGCGGCGCTCGCGGCCGGCGCGACGGAAGTCGCGGTGTTCGGCGCCGCGTCGGAGGCGTTCTCGAAGCGCAACATCAATTGCACCGTTGCCGAGAGCCTCGAGCGCTTCCGGCTGGTCGCCGAGGCGGCGCTCGCGGCGAACGTGAAGGTCCGGGGCTACGTCTCCTGCGTGGTCGGTTGCCCGTACGAGGGCGACATCGATCCGACCCGCGTCGCCGGGGTCGCGCGCGCGCTCGATCAGATGGGCTGCTACGAGATCACGATCGCCGACACCATCGGCACCGGCACGCCCGGCAAAACGCGCGCGGTGATCGAAGACGTCGCGAAACATGTGCCGGTCGCAACACTGGCGGGGCATTTTCACGACACCTACGGCCAGGCGCTCGCGAATACGCTGGCCGCGCTCGAATGCGGCGTCGCCACGTTCGACAGCTCGGTCGCCGGGCTTGGCGGCTGTCCGTATGCGAAAGGCGCGACCGGCAACGTCGCGAGCGAAGACATGCTCTACATGTTCGACGGCCTCGGCATTGAAACCGGCGTCGATATGGCTAAATTGATAAAAGCTGGAGATTTCATCTGCGCCGCGCTCGGCCGCGCGACGCTGTCGCGCGTGGCGCGCGCCATCGCGGCGAAATCGAAAGCCGCATGAGCGACGACGACGTGCCGTCGCCATGCGTCAAAATCTGCGTCGTGGATGAAACGCGCGACGTGTGCCACGGCTGCTATCGCACGCTCGACGAAATATCCCGATGGGCGGGTTACACGCGCGCCGAAAAAATCGCTTTGCTCGACGACCTCGCGCGGCGCAAATCCCGCGCGCCTTTTCCGCATCATTCAGAGTAACAGGAGCACATGTCATGCCGTTGTCGCCGCCCTCACCCCGCCAGTTCATGCACAACCGCGCCATCGAATGCCGCGGTTATCAGCGTGAAGACGGCCTGTGGGATATCGAAGCCCATCTCGTCGACACCAAAACCTACGCGACCACCGCGCGCGATACGGGGCGCGCGCGCCAACCCGGCGAGCCGGTGCACAATATGTGGCTGCGGCTGACGATCGATCTCGACATGACGATCCACGACGCCAAAGCGGTGACCGACGCCGGGCCGTACTCGCCGTGCGGCGATATCACGCCCAACTTCAACGCGTTGACGGGCGTTACGATCGGCGCCGGCTGGCGCAAAAAAACGCTTGCGCTTCTGGGCGGCATCACAGGCTGCACGCATCTCGTTGAACTGCTCGGCCCGCTCGGCACCACCGCGTTCCAGGCCACCGGCCGCGCGCGCGAGCAGCACAATGCGGGCAAGCCCGTCACCAAAAAACCGTACCAGTTGAACGCCTGCCATATGTACGA
>JANNPG010000111.1:0-2317 GCA_031399805.1 Betaproteobacteria bacterium
GGCGATGCCGATCCAGGCAAGCACCTCGAACCCGCGCACACCCGACTCGTCGATGGTCGGCACATCAGGCAGTTGCGGCATGCGTTTCAGCGATCCCACGCCGAGTCCGCGCAGCCGGCCGGCCTTTATTTGCGGAATCGCGAATGACGGCACCACGAACAGGAATTCGATCTGGCCGCCGACCACGTCAGTCTGCGCGTTGGCGACGATCTTGTACGGTATATGCACGGTTTTGATGCCCGTCATGGACTGGAACAGTTCGCCCGCGAGGTGCGTGGGACTGCCATTGCCCGCCGAGCCGTAATTCAACTGCCCGGGTTTGGCCCTGGCGAGCGCAATGAATTCTTTTACGCTCCTGGCGGGCACCGACGGGTGCGCAACCATCAGCAACGGCGTAAACCCCATGCGCGCGATCGGCTTGATGTCGCGCATCGCGTCATAGGGCAGTTTGCTGAAGAGGCTGGTATTGATCACGTGATTGGCCGCGATGATCATCAGCGTATAGCCGTCGGGCGGCGATTTCACGACCGCTGCGGTGGCGGGAATCCCGTTGGCGCCGGGCTGGTTTTCCACGATGACCGGCTGCGACCATGTGTCGTTGAGCTTCTGCGCGACGATGCGCGTCATGGCGTCCGACGCGCTGCCGGTGCCGAGAGGAACCACGATTTTCACGGCCTTGGCCGGATAATTCTGTGCGAGCGCGACATCGGGAATTGTCGCCGCCAGCAGCCCGCATACTATTGAGGCAAAGATTTTCATCGAATCCCCCTGATTTGATTTGCTACGCGTCAGCGATCAATTTCAAGTCACTCATTTTTACCCGCCCCGGCATCAGGGATGCTCGTACCAGCCCTTTTCGCCATGCTCGCGGTAGTACTCATGGTACTTGGCAAGCGCGGCGCGGTCGAGTTCGACGCCGAGCCCCGGCTTAGCGGGGGGGCGCACGCCGCCGTTTGCAACATGCCACGGCTCGCCCTCGATGCAGTCATCCTCGATCCAGTCCATCAGCGCCTGACCCGGGCGGTCCGCCTGCGGGCAAAGTACCCCGAAGTGGCACATCGCGGCCCACGAGATGCCCAGTTCGAGACTGGAACGCAGCCAGAAACGCTTGTTGTGGGACTCGGCCAGCGCCGCCGTGCGGCAGGTCCTGGCGATGCCGCCGTGCACGTGCAAATCGCCCACCACGCCATCGATGAGCGGATAGTGCACTATCATCTCAAGGTCGGTGCAGTGGCTGGAAACCGGAATGCCGTAGTCGCGCCGGATGCGCTCGAGGTCGGCAAGCCGGGTAACCGGTTCCTCGAGATTGGCAAGGTTGCAGCCGCGAACGGCGTCGAGGTAGCGCCGGCACTGATCCATCGTATAGGCCATGTTCATGTCGACACCCAGATCAATGCCGGGACCGAGCGCGTCCCGAATAGCCTGCGTCGATTCGATGTCGCACCCGACCGAATGGCGGCCGAGCTTGAACTCGTAGAAGCGCGCACCGCTGCGCGCGACCGCCGCTTTCGCCCGCTCCGCCATCAGCCCGGGAATCTCGTCCTCGGTATGTTGCGTGCGCTCGCGCACGATGATCGAGCCGTACGCCACGAAAGGCGCCATCTCGCGCACCGCGCCACCCATCATCCGGTAGACCGGCAGACCCGCGCGCTTGCCGGCGATATCCCACAAGGCCATTTCGATGCCGGCGAAGCACACTTCTTCAGAGGCGTCCCTGAAACCGCCGAAATCGTTGTGCTGCTTCACGCAGCGCCGGCGCGCGGTCTCGATCTCCTCGATCCGCAATCCCTTGAGGCGGGACAGAAATTTGTCGCGGATAGTGCTTGCTGACTTGGCGTAGGGCACCTCGCCCAGACCGATGAGTCCGTCATCGGTCACCACCTCGAGGATGGTGCGCGTGAAGCCGTCGGACCAGCCCTGCGAGAAGCCATAGGGGAAGAGCGTGGGCACCGTGACGACGGTGGCGCGGATGTCGGCGATCTTCAAGCCGGAAGGCCCAGCGGCGGAAGCAACACCGCAATTGCGATCATCGCCACGCCACGCGCGTCGGTTGCACGACCCCCATCCCCTGGCGCGACATTTCGGTTTCGAAGATATCCTCCGGCATGATGTTGCCGATCGACACATCGGGCCCGAACTCGCCGATCAGGAATTTCTTGAGGTCCTGCACCTGCGACGCCGTCACCCCGCTGATCCACGGCCCCGGCAGTTCGAACAGCGCACGGGAGAAATCCAGCCCATCGCGCAACGCTGAGATCAATTCACTTTTCGGCCGCCCGTCTGCGACCAGTTCGTAACCCTCGACAATCAGCATTTC
>JANNPG010000112.1:0-8374 GCA_031399805.1 Betaproteobacteria bacterium
GTGATCGCCGAAGCGCAAAATGGTCTCGAGGTCATGCAACGCGTGCGCGAGCTTGAGTTCGACATACTGCTGCTCGACATGTCGATGCCGGGCAAGAGCGGCATCGAACTCATCAAGCAGGTGCACAATGAAAAGCCGAAGCTGCGCATCCTCGTGTTGAGCATGCACGAAGAAGCGCAATACGCGGTGCGCGCGTTGAAGGCGGGCGCTGCCGGCTACCTGACCAAGGAAAGCGCATCCGATCAACTGGTCGCAGCAATCCGCAAGGTGGCGGCGGGCGGCGCCTATATTACCGCCGCGGTCGCCGAGCAATTCGCGCTCGGCGCGATGGCCGATAACGAAGGCCCGCCGCACGCCGCGCTGTCCGACCGCGAATACCAGGTGTTCGAAATGCTGGTGGCAGGCAAAAGCATCACGGACATCGCGGAGCGCCTGAACCTCTCGGTCAAGACCGTCAGCACGCACAAGGCGCGCATCATGCAGAAAATGAACATGACGAACCCGGCGGAACTTATCCGCTACGCGATCAATCATCACCTCGTCGACGACCCCGACCATTCGTGCTGAATAAGAGCGTATAGGATTGCTCCTACACGCTCCGCGTCATTTTCCGACAGCCTTTCCCGGACAACCCCGATACAGTAAATCATCCGCCGCCGATAGGCGCGGCGCGCGGGCTCGCGGATACTGCGAGTCATGGCAACCGCTCACACCCACCACACCAACGTGTTCCTCGTCGAGGACTCCGCGGCGATCCGCGCGCGCCTGGCCGAGATGCTGGGCGAAGTCGAGGGCGTTATGATAGTCGGCGAAGCCGAGACCCCCACCTCCGCCATCGACGGCATATTGCGCACCCGTCCCGACTCCGTCGTGCTGGACATCCAGCTCACCGGCGGCAGCGGCATCGAGGTGCTGCGCAAAGTTTGCCCCGTCGCGCCGAACATCGTCTTCATCATGCTCACCAATCACCCCGACCCGCAATACCGGAAGATCTGCATGGAGTCCGGCGCAAGCTATTTTCTCGATAAAACCACCGAGTTCAACAAAGTCAGGGAAGTCATCGCCACTCTTGGGACCTTGCATTAACCGCATATCAACCAATAATCGAAGCCATTTAAAAAAGGACAACGACATGGGAACCACCGCAGTCTTACACGCTTTTCCGCCGCGCGCGGGAACTCCCTGGTTGTCAAGCACCGATGCGTGCGCGGACCGTGGCCACGGTTCCGCCACGTGCCAGACCTGCGGCCTGCGAGAATTGTGCCTGCCCGCGGGACTTAACCCGGCAGAGATGGAGCAGCTCGACGACATTGTCAACCGCAAGCGTTCGCTGAAACGCGGCAACTACCTGTATCGGGGCGGCAGCGCGTTGCAGTCGCTCTTTGCGGTACGCACGGGTTTTCTCAAAACCTGCATGTTGCACGATGACGGGCGCGAACAAGTCACGGGATTTCAAATGATGGGCGAGTTGCTCGGTATGGATGCAATCGGATCGGGCAAGCATATATCCGACGCGATCGCACTCGAGGACAGCGAAGTGTGCGAGATTCCGTTCGAAGATTTCGAACGGCTGAGCCGCGACCTGCCGGCGCTGCAACAGCATTTTCACCGCATCATGAGCCGCGAAATCGCGCGCGACTACGGCGTCATGCTGCTCCTCGGCAGCATGCGCGCCGAGGAACGGCTGGCCACGTTCCTGCTGAATTTATCGCTGCGTTTCACCGCGCGCGGCTACTCATCGAGCCAGTTCATCCTGCGCATGACGCGCGAGGAAATCGGCAGTTACCTCGGCCTGAAGCTCGAAACGGTCAGCCGCGCATTTTCGCACTTCCAGAGCGAAGGAATCGTCGCGGTGCAGAACAAGAACATCGAGATCAGGGATATCGAACGGCTGCGCGCGCTGGTCGGCCGCTGAAGCGGAGCACCGTCAGTTAGCATCGATCGAGTTTTTGGATGGTCAATCCGGTGTCCACTACCAAGTCTCCAATTTCCGGATTGCGAGCCGCGGCCAGCTTCGCGCGGCGGTGTTAAAGCTGATCGCCGAGACGCCGCAAAGCAACCATGTGGAATCAGGAACTGACGGTACAGGAGAGTCTGGAGGTGCTGGCCCGTACGCACCTCGGCAGGTTGGCGTGTGCCCGCGGGATGCAGCCCTATATCGTACCTATCTATTTCGCCTACCAGGATCACTGGCTTTATAGTTTTTCCATGCCCGGACAAAAGATCGACTGGATGCGCGCTAACCCATTAGTGTGCGTCGAAGCCGACCAGATGAGGCGCGAACAATGGGCTACCGTTGTCGTCTTCGGCCACTACGAAGAGCTTTGCGATACGCCCGAATTCCGGAGCGAACGCGCGCTCGCCTTCAATCTGTTGCAACAGAGAGCGATGTGGTGGGAGCACGGGAGCGCGAAACCAATGCCTGGCGGCACGCCGGCGGCGGTTCCCGTTTTCTACCGTATCAAACTCGAACAGATCATCGGGCGCTGCGGCGCCTTTGAACACGCGGTGCCTGATACAAAGCAGGCCAACGTTGACCTGGACGAGCAAGAGTGGCTGCGTAAAATTTTTCGCCGTGCCCGGCAAATCTAAGCCGTCTTTCTTCCAGGCACAGCCTCTCGAATTGCACTTCGAACCCGCCTGATTGGCGCGATTGGGAACTATTACTGCCAACAACCCGTTCAGTGGGCGCCCGCGCTCCAGATCCGCCGCCGGCGCAGGCGCCGCCATATTCATCGCGATTAACGTCAACCCGCCGCGGACGAGCGCGCTATCCGGCATGGTGTTGTTTTCAGGACATTATCGTCGCTTTTTCGGCTGCGTCATTTTGAGCGCGCCGTCTCCAACCATCACCCGATCGACTTCGAAGAATTTCTCCGGGCGTTCGGCAAAAAGCTAAGCCAGGCGCTCCGCATGCGCCACGCCGTCGCGATCGTGGCGCCGCACCACTGATTCCAGTTCGCGCCTGGCCGCGACGAACGCATCGCGCAGAAGTACATAGACGTCCTCGTGATTGTCGCGCGTAATGACGACCTCGCTGCCCGGGACGGCAATGTTGAGCCGCACTGTGAACAGGCGGCGATGCGGTTGATGATGGTGCGGCACGGATATAAACACCCGGCACGCCGTCAGACGCGGGAACATCTTCTCCAGCTTGCTGACTTTTTCGCGGATACGCTCGTCGAGCGCGGCCGAATGCGGCACGTCCTGCAGGGTGATCTGTAATTGGCTTTGCATGTTTTCCCTTCCGGTTTGTAATAGCAGCGTTACTTGCGGCCCGCCTGCGACCGTGCCCGGAAAACGCCGGCCCGCTGAGCGCAGGCGCCGCGGACGGCGCATCAATCCTGCTCGCGGGAAGTGCCTTCTTTCCAGCTGCAATCCGCGCATTGCTCGAGCCCCGGGCACCTGCCCTGGCGCCATGGCAGACAGCCATCATGCGGATCGCGGTGACCGAGCGCCTGCGCGGCGCCGTGCTCGCCGGCTCGCGCTGCGAGTGGTGTTGCCCAGCCCAGGAATTTGTCAAAAACTCTCATCGCTGTTCCTTTTCGTCCGAGAATCGCACGCTTATTGTCCCGCCCCCGGTACTGGCGGGATTTGATCTGGATCAGCATCGTGTCAACACGGCGGTCGCCCGCGTCTGACGGCGGGGGGCAGCGCCCTGACGGACGGCATACTCGAAGTCACCGTGGGCTAACCGGTAGCCGGGTATAGCCACGCAACGGGTTGCGCGGATATACTAAGAAAGACGATGGAGGAGGACTAACCATGTTCCTCGAGACACGTTTTGAGCGAATAATTGATCGCATCCGCGCCAACGCCGTCATTCCGTTGCGGCTCGAGCTGTGGAATGGGCACCGGTTTGACCTGTCGCCCGCGCCGACGGTCACCATCGCCATCCTCGCACCTTCGGCGCTGCGCTATTTCGTCCCGCCCGATCTCAACAAACTTGGCGAAGCGTTCGTCGAAGGCCACATCCGGGTCGAGGGTCCGATGCATGAGGTATTTCGCGTCTCGGAAAGTCTCGCCCGTAGCGTCGCGGCCACCACGCGCGCCGGGTTTCGTTATGTTACGCGCCATAGCCGCCATCGCGACCGCCAGGCGATCGAATACCACTACGACGTGTCGAACGACTTCTATTCGTTGTTCCTCGACCGCAACATGGTCTATTCGTGCGCTTACTACCGCGGCGACAACGACGCGCTGGAAACGGCGCAGGAACAGAAGCTCGACCATATCCTCAACAAGCTGATGCTCGCGCCGGGCGAGCGCCTTCTCGACATTGGCTGCGGCTGGGGTGCCCTGATCGTGCGGGCGGCCAAAAAGTACGGCGCCATGGCGACCGGCATCACGCTGTCGAAGAATCAACTCGAATACGCGCGCGCGCGGATCCGGGCCGCGGGACTGCAGGACCGCTGCAGCGTGGAGTTATGCGATTATCGCGATCTCGCGGGCGCCGGCCGCTTCGACAAGATAGCGAGCGTCGGCATGTTCGAACACGTGGGCCTGAAAAACCTCCCCGCGTATTTCGAAATAATCCACTCGCTTCTGACCGACGAAGGCCTGGTGCTCAACCATGGCATCACAACGAGCGATCCCGACAGCCGTTGGGTAGGCATGGGTGCCGGTGAATTCATCGAACGCTACGTGTTTCCCGACGGCGAGCTTCCCCACCTCAGCCTGGTGTTGAAGGACATGGCGGCGGCTGGGCTGGAGGTTTGCGACGTCGAGTCGTTGCGGCGCCATTACGCGCGCACCTGCCACGAGTGGTCCACCCGCCTTGAAGCGAACCGGCAGCGCGCGGGCGCTCTCGCAGGAGAAAAACGTCTGCGCATCTGGCAACTTTATCTCGCCGGCTGCGCGTTCGGCTTTACCAAGGGCTGGATAAATGTTTATCAGGTTCTCGGCTGCAAGGCCGCCAATACAGACGCGCGGCCGCTGCCTCTGACCCGCGAGTACATGTACGGCAAACCGCCCTACATCGCCTGATCCCTTCATCGCCGCAACGCCGTCTAGCCGGAAAATATCAGAGCGCAAACACAGTTGCATAATTGACATGGGTCAAATGCCGCGCCGCCCTTCTGCGGTGTACTGCAGGCAACCGTCAAAGACGCGCACTGACCGACATGAACACCCGTAACAGATCGCCCGTGGTCGTGAACGGGAATGCGGCGCCCCTCCTGGCGGCGCTCGGCGATCCTGCGCTCTACCCCCATCCGGTGCGCCGTGTCGAACTGATCCAGACGCATATTTCCTGGGTGCTGCTCACCGGCAGATACGCATACAAAATTAAAAAACCGGTCAATCTCGGCTTTCTCGACTTCACGACCCTGGCGGCGCGTCGGCATTATTGCGAGGAGGAATTACGGCTCAACCGGCGGCTGGCGCCTGACCTCTATCTGGACGTCGTGCCCATCACCGGCACTGCGCAGCGGCCGGCCTTTGCAGGCGCCGGCCCGGCGCTCGAGTATGCGGTGAAGATGAAGGAATTTGCGCAGTCGGCGCTGCTCGATAACGCGCTGGCGCGCGATGAGGTCAGCGCCACGACGATCGAAGAGCTGGCCCGGAAAATCGCGGAATTTCATGCGCAACTCGCGCCGCAAGCATCTACGCCCGGCCACGACGCCGACGCGACGGTGCTGGCGCCGGCACGCGAAAACTTCGAGCAGATGCTGCCGCTGCTGGACGCGCCCGCCGATATTGCAATACTCACCGCCATCCGCGACTGGACGCTACGTGAGTACAGCGCACACGCGGAGCAATTCCGGCATCGTTATGCGGAAGGCAGCGTGCGCGAGTGCCACGGCGACCTGCACCTCGGCAACATCGTGCTGCTCGATGGCGCGGCAATCCCGTTCGACTGCCTGGAATTCAATCCGGCGTTGCGCTGGATGGATGTCATGAGTGAAGTGGCTTTCCTCATGATGGATCTTGAAGCGCACGGCCGCCGCGATCTCGCCTTCACGTTCGTCAGCACGTACCTCGAAGCCAGCGGCGATTACGCCGGCGTCCGACTGCTGCCTTTTTACGTCGCATACCGCGCGGTCGTGCGTGCGAAGATCAATCTGATCCGCGCCACCCAACCCGGGGTAATGCCGGCGCAGCGCCAGCGCGCGATGGCCGACTGTCAACGCTATATCGCGCTTGCCGCGTCGCAGTCGCGCCGTCCCCGTGGCGCCGTTATCATCACGCACGGCTTGTCCGGTTCGGGAAAAACGACGCTCACGCGGCAGTTGCTGGCGACACTGGGCGCCGTGCGCATTCGATCCGACGTCGAGCGCAAGCGGCTGCACGGGATGCATGCGCTCGCGCGCACGGATTCCTTGGCCGGATCCGGCATCTACGGCGACGCGGCGACTGCGCGAACCTACGAGCGGTTGCTGCGGCACGCACGAAGCATCGCCGGCGCGGGCCTGCCCGTGATTGTCGACGCGACGTTTCTCAGGCAAACGCAGCGCGCCGCCTTTCACGCGCTGGCGGTTGAGCTCGGCGTACCGTTCGCGATTCTGAACGTCACCGCAACGCCGGCAGCTTTGCGCGCCCGCGTGTCGGCGCGCGCGGCACGCGGCGGCGACGCTTCCGAAGCAACCCTCGCGGTGCTGGAAGCGCAGATCGAGAATTGCGAGGCGCTGACGGATGGAGAAATGCGCTACGCAGTCCCGGCAACGAACGGCACCGCGGCGGCAGAGTGTGCTTTTTGCGATGAAGTAGCGCAGCGAGTGGGCCAACCGGTTTCGGTCCAGGCATAACAGCGCGCACCGCGAAAAATGGAAAGGAACACGATGCATTCTTATTTATCGAACGACACAAACGGACCCTGGGCGACATACGTCGAGCAAATCGAGCGCGTAAAACCCCATCTTGGAGTGCTCGCCGGCCTTGCGGATACGCTGGTGCACCCAAAGCGCATCCTGATTGTCGATGTGCCGGTGCGGCTCGATGACGGATCGCTTGCCCATTACGAAGGCTACCGCGTGCAGCACAATACGTCGCGCGGCCCCGGCAAAGGCGGCGTGCGCTTCCATCCCGGCGTGTCATTGGGCGAAGTAATGGCGCTGGCGGCCTGGATGTCGATCAAGAATGCCGCGGTCAACGTGCCGTACGGCGGCGCGAAAGGCGGCGTGCGAGCGGATACTGCAGGCGTGGCAACTGCGCGGACTCTATCCGTAACGCTATTGCCGTTCGGCTTCCCGTTCCACGAGTATCACTGCGAATTGACGGCAAGCCGGAAGTTCTTGGAGCCTGTTGCAGAATAATCTGCAACAGGCCATGTACAGGGGAGTATGAGGGGATGTATCCCCGCATTTTGTAATGCACACTTAGTGCGCGGCAGTGCCGGCGCGCAGCGGGCGGCCCGCGCCTACAACCTCGGCATCGCCTCGTGCGCGTGGGTTTTTTCAATCCGGCCCTGACAATCAATACAGCGCACTGCCGCGGGATTGGCCAGCAGGCGCTTGAAGTGGATTTCGCCGGCGAGATCGATATATTTTTGATCGCCCGACTGCACCAGCGCATCGCGGATCTCGTCACGCAATTGACGATCCCGCGCGTCCATCGCGCGCGTCAAGTCGCTAAGTTGGGTGCGGGTAAATGGGTTCATCGATGCCTTCTTTCAAGACCGTAGCGCATGCGGGCGTGGTCGTAACCCTTACTCTTTGCGTTTCCTGTTCGTTCTGAACACTATGCACCCGAGCCATCCGGCTGGCGATCGATCAGCGCGCGCGGCTGCGCATTATCCATGTCGTCGACGAACTGCTGGTCGCGCAAAATTTCGAGGGCTATGTCAACGCGGGCGAATTGATCGATTCCCTCGAGGCCTCGGGCAGGAAAGCGCTGCACAAGGCGGTGGCGCTCACGCGCAAGCATGATCTCAAAGCCGAGGCGTCCCTGTTCGAAACCATGGGCGGACGCGTTGCGGACGTTATCGTGCGCGAAGCCCGGAAGTGGAAAGCCGACCTCATCGTCATGGGCACGCATGGCCGGCGCGGCATTGGCCGCGTGGTGCTGGGCAGTGACGCCGAAACAGTGCTGCGCGAAGCACGCGTGCCGGTTCTGCTGGTACGCGCCCCGGACCCGAAAAAGCGTCCGCCAAAGAAATAAGCGTCCGGCATGGATTCCTATCCGCCCGACCTCCCCGCGCGGAAAGGACAATGAACGGCCGAGATCTCAGGTGGTGATGGCGTGGGCCGGAACAATGCGGATCGCGGCGGCCAGGACCCACAACACTCATGCCGGGCATTGCGCATTAAATATCCGTGTTTTAACCCTGCTGAGCCCGTGGCGGTCCCAATACGCACCGACTTGATATGGGTCAAGGTATCAAGCGCTCACGTGACTAATCTGCTACGTGCGACGCGCAAGCAGGCTGGGGATTTGA
>JANNPG010000130.1:0-6117 GCA_031399805.1 Betaproteobacteria bacterium
CGCCAGCGCGCTCAGCGCGAACAGCAGCGCGTAACAGAAGCTGCGCCAGACGGCTTTCAGCATCGTGCGGCAGGATTCAGGATCTTCAATCCTCAATCCTGAGTTTTGCTATTACCGGCGCGGTGTCCGGCCGCACGCCGCGCCAGATCAGGAACGATTCCGCGGCCTGTTCGACCAGCATGCCGAAACCGTCGAAAATTGCCGCGCCCTGTTCCGCGGCAAACGTCAAGAACGGCGTGCGCTTGCCGTACACCATATCGTATGCCAGCGCGCCATCGGCAAACACACCAGCGGGCAACGCGGGCATTTCGTCGTTCAACCCGGCCGACGTCGCGTTGATCACGATATCAAAGCGGTAGCCTGGCAGTTGCGCGTAGGGCAGCGCCGAGATTCCGTGCGTCGCAAGTGCTTTGAATTTTTCAAAATGCGCGACCAGGCCAGTTGCTTTGTCCAGAGTACGATTCGCCACCACGAGGAGTGCCGGGCGCTCATGCAACAGAGACCCCATTACGCCGCGCGTCGCGCCGCCGGCGCCCATGATCAACACGCGTCTGCCCGCAATCGTGCAGCGCAGATTTTTCTGTATATCGCGGACCAGACCGACGCCGTCCGTGTTGTCGCCGCGCAGCCGGTTGTCGGCGAATGTCAGGGTGTTCGCCGCTTCAGCGTCGAGGGCGGAATCGGCGGGTTCGCATAAACGGAATGCCTCGAGCTTGAACGGCAGGGTCACATTGAGGCCCTTGCCCCCCTCATCGCGAAACTTGCGCACGGTGGCGGCGAATTCATCGCGCGGCGAGAAGATACGCACGTAATCTATGTCCTGCCCGGTCTGGCGCGCGAACGCGGCGTGTATCTGCGGCGACCGGCTATGGGCAACGGGATTGCCCACCACGGCGTAGTGATCAGTCATAACGCGAATTGTATAAGGGTGGCGTCGAATGCGCCCGGCCATCGCGCGCGGCTTCGCCGTAGCGGGGCCATCCGCGGGAGTGCATGGGCGGTAAGTTCCGCCCGGCTGCCGGTCACTCGGTAGAAAGCTGGTCGGAGCGCGTAAACGTCCAGGTGCGGGTGATGCTCAGGATATCGGTGTCCCTGGCGATATCGGCCGAGAACGCCGCGTAGGGTGCCGCGAGCTGGACGATGCGTCGTGCCGCATCATCGAGTATTTTCTGGCCTGATGAGCGATTGATTTCGATCATATCGACCGTGCCGTCCGGTTTGATCGATACCGTCAGTTGCAGACTGCCGTAAATCTTCTGATCGCGGGCGGCTGCGGGGTAATTGAGCGTGCCGACGCGCTCTACCTTCTGGCGCCAGTCCTCAATGTAACGGGCGAAGCGGTATTCCTGCGTGCGCGCGCCGATAAAACGCCGGCGCGGGCGTTTTTGATAGGAGTCCCAGTCCTTCGAGATCTGCGCTTCGAGCCGCGCGATTTCCACGCTTTTGCTCATGATGTCGGCGGCAGTGGGCGCCACCCGCGCCTCCGTCTGCGGCTCGGGATTGGTTACCGCCGTCTCGATCTTGGCCTGTGACTTGATTTGGGTCAGCAGTTTTTTCGCTTCCACCTCGAGCTGCTGTACGCGCCGCGATTCCATCGTGAGCTCGGTAGTCTGCTTGTCGTTACGCGTAACGGGCAGCGGGCTCTTGGCGCGGCGGTCGAGGTCGGTGTTGCCGCCGCCGTCGAGGTTGTGCTGGGCGACAGCGTCGGCCCGTTCCGGCCGGGTCAACGATTTCGCATTCACCAGCACCACTTCGAGTGCCGGCGCGATGCTATCGAGCTTGGACAAATCCGGCGGGCGGATCGTCACGCCGAACAATACGATCGCGTGCAGCACGATGGACGCCAATACCGCGTACTGGAAGCGCGACATGTCGTCCAGCGCCAGCAGCGTACGCTGCAGCGCGGAGAATTTATCCGCGAGCGGCAAACGATCCAATGGGATCAAAGTTCTCCCAAACGGCAATAATCTCGTCGAGCTGGTAAAGCTCATAGCGGCATATTCTACGCAAGAATAGCGATGGTGTATATAAATACCTTATTTGACAGATGTTTGCAAGCTGTCTTTAAGGTTAATTATAGGTGTTGTTGGTGGCAGGGACCAAGTTAGCCAGCACTAACTGGAGTCAGTCTCATGATTCGAACTCGGCGTGCAGCGTGAGCTCCCATGGGTCCACGTGCGATATAGCCAGCCGTACCAGATCGCCGGTGGCCGCGTCGTGCAGCGAAGGCACACGCATCACGAGCGGCAGGCGGTCGCAACGCACGAGGTTGTCGCGGATCACCGTCGCCTCCAGCACGACGGCATTTTCCTGTTCGATCCAGCGCAGGCACCAGTAGCGTTCCATATTGCGCTGAAACTCGGCATAGGCGTCGTATGCGAGCTCGAAATCGCGCATCGCCGCGAGCAATGCTTCGTCGCCCGCCGGGTACGGCGCGGGCTGCCCGCCAATCAGTGCGATCAACTCGCGCTGATTAATGAGGTCGACATAACGCCGCAGCGGCGAACTGGCCCACGCATATTGCGCGACGCCGAGCCCGTCGTGCCGGGACGCTACAGTCGTCATGCGCGCGACGCCATTGCTCTGCGCGCGGTAAATCGCCGCATAGCCGGCCTGTGCAAGCTGGCCGCCCCATTCGGCGTTGGCGAAGATCATCAGTTCCGACACCACTTTATCGACCGGCGAGCCGCGCTTGCGTTCGACGATGCGAACGCGCTCACCCTCGACGTAAAAATTGTATTCGGCGCGCTGGTTTTCCTCGCCGTCCGCTTTGCCGCGCGCGGCCTGCCGGTGCTGCGCGAAGCGCCACAATATCCCGAGCTCGCCGCCGAACTCATGCGCGATTTCGCCGGCGGCAAGCGCGTCGGCATTGAACACCTCATCCAACTCGATATGCCGCAGGTTCGCCGCGATCGGCACCTGTTCACAGCGGCTGTGGGTCGCGACCACGGCGCCGTCGCCGCCGACTTCGGCGTACAACGACAGCGCGGGACACGCGCCGCCCGCCGTGAGCGTAAACGCGTCGATCGCGGCGGCGGGCAACATGGTGATTTTCTGTCCGGGAAAATAGACCGTTGACAGCCTCGCGCGCGCGATCGCATCGATCGCCGAACCGGGCAGGATACCGAGCGCGGGTGCCGCGATATGAATGCCGATTTGGGTATTACCGTTGGCGAGTTTGATCACCGAAAAAGCGTCGTCGATTTCAGTCGTCGTCGCGTCATCGATGCTGAATGCCCGCACCTCCGCGCGCGGCAACCCGGCAGGCACGGCCACCGGTGCAACGTCGCCGAACGCGGCGCCGCACGGAAAGTACTCAAATAAAAAGCGGTTCAGATGATAGTCGTGCGCCGTGGCAAGCGCGCCGCAGTTCGCCATTACCCGCGCCGGTGACAGCTTGAGTTGGTCGCAGGCCGCGTCGAGCGCTTTCCATTCGACGCTGTTTTTGTCCGGCGCATAAAGCAGCTTTGAGACAAGCGGCTGGAATTCCGCCGGCAGCCGGCCGGCGGCGAGATCGTCGGCCCAGCGTTGTTTCTGCGCGGCCTGCAGGCGCTTTTTTTCGACACTCGCGAGCGCGGCCTTGAGCGCTTCGGCGGGTGCTGCTTTGTAGCGCCCGCGGCCTTTCTTGTAAAAGTACATCGGCGCGCCGTGCAGCTTCAACAACAGCCCCGCCGCTTCGAGCGCACCCGGCGCGTGACCGAAATAGTCCCGGCCGAGCACGTCGAATGAAAACTCGTCGGCGCCGCAGCATTGCCACAGAAAATCGACGTCGACCTGGTCGGCGACTTGCTGCGCAGCCTCGCTGAACGCGCCCAGCGCGGGTTGGTCGAAGCGCAGCAGGACGGCGGACGCCTTGATCTTGCTGCGCTTGCCGTGCGGCGCCTCGACCTGCAGCGAGGTGTCGTTGTCGGCAAGTATGGCGCCGGTTTTGAAGGTGCCTTCTTCTTCGTAAAAAACGTTCATGGGGAAGGCGGGCGGCCGCGCGGCCCGCGAGGAGGTTTTGAGCGAGGCGCGGATTATAACTTAACGGCGCTAAGCGTCGGTGGCGCTGTTAAAGATGATTGAAACCGCAGCGTAACATCGCCGCGCAAATGGGGATTAAACCGGGCACGCCGCATAGTTGGGTTAAAATTCCTGCTCCTCGTTGCCACGCGTGAGGATGCCATGGCTGCTGCAACCGAACTGCGGGACCGCATTGTCGACGCCGCAATCGAACTCGCCGAGCACCGCTCGTGGGAAGCGGTGCGGCTGCACGACGTCGCCGCGGCCCTCGGCGTCAGCCTCGACCAGGTGCGGCAGCATTTCCGCGAAAAGGAAGATCTCACGGATGCCTGGTTCGACCGCGCTGACGGCGCGATGCTGTGCGCCGCGGAGGCCGTCGATCTCCAGGCGCTGCCGACCCGCGAACGGCTGCAGCGTCTCATCATGGCGTGGCTCGGCGCGCTCGCTCCCCACCGTAAAGTGACCCGCGAAATGATCTACGGCAAGCTCGAACCTGGCCATTTGCATATCCAGATACCGGGGTTGATGCGGGTGAGCCGCACCGTGCAATGGATACGGGAAGCCGCGCATCGCGACGCTACCGACCTGCGGCGGGCGGTCGAAGAGACTGCGCTCACGACGATTTATCTGATGACGTTTTTCTACTGGATGCGCGACGACTCCCCCGGTTGCGCCGCGACCAGCCGGTTTCTGGAGCGTTGCCTCGCCGATGCCGAGCGGCTGGATCGCCGGATATTCGGCAGGCCGGGAACAAAGTCCCCGCACCCGCAATCCTGATCTGCTCGCGGACATGGACATCCTGACCCACGTCCTGAGCGGCGCGCTGCTCGCGCGCGCTACCGCAGCGAACGCGCCGTCTCCGCATGATGAATTGAGCCTGCAAGCGCGCATCGCAGCCGGATTTTTTGCGGCCGGATTTCCCGACGTCGATATCGTGCTGCGCCCGCTGGATACGCTCGCCTACCTCAATTTACACCAGGGATACACGCATTCGCTGGTGCTGCTGCCGCTGTGGGCGTTGGGGCTCGCCGCGCTGTTCTCGCTCGCCACGCGCCGCCGCTACGGATGGCGCGCTTTCTACGGCGTCGCGGCACTCGGCATCGCGATTCATATCGCCGGAGATATGTTTACCGCCTACGGGACGATGTTGTTCGCACCGCTCTCGGCGCGCCGCTACTCGCTGCCGCTCGCCTTCGTGATCGATCCTTACTTCACCGCGATTATCGTGGCGGCGCTGCTCGCCGCGACGCTCTTTCCCGCACGGCGCTGGATAGCCGGCGCGGGATGGGCAGCGCTCGGCGCGTACGTCATTTGGCTGGGTCTGCTGCACCGGCAGGCGGTTGCCGTGGGCGCCGAGTACGCGCAGCGGCAGGCACTGCACGACGCGCGCAGCCGGGCGCTGCCGCAGCCGCTGTCACCGTTCCATTGGCAAGTCATCGTCAGCCACGGCGACCACTATCACGTGGCGAACGTGAGCCTGCGCGGCGAACCCGGCGCGGCGCGCGTGCCATGGCCCGGCGTGCTCGCTGATATCGCCTACGCCTATCAGCCGGCGGCCTCGGCACATTGGCAATCCCGCCATCGCTACGGCGCGACACCCGCTGATATCGAGCTCGCGCAGCAAGCGTGGGGTCATCCCGCGTTCGCGGGCTTCCGCCAGTTCGCCCTGTATCCTGCGCTTGATCACGTCGCCGTCACCGGCGACGACGGCGTCTGCGTCTGGTTCGTCGATCTGCGCTTTGTGCTGCCCGCAGTGGCGCCGTCTTTTCGCTTTGGCCTGTGCCGCTCAAGCGCTGACGACGAGTCGCAGCTGCGACGCCTGCGCGGAGATTTCCTGTTCGATTGAGGATAAGGCTTTGCGCTATTACGCGAGGTCGGGCTCGCCGCAGGCCCGCAGAATTTCAGCCCGCACCGCGTCGCGCAATTTAATGGTCGCTTCCCAGTCGGCACCCGCCGGCGCGAGCGGCGGCAGAACGGTGACGCTGATGACGCCGCGCCGTGGTATCCACGTCCCGTCGCGCAGCACCGAGCGCGCGCCACGCATCACGATGGGCACCACCGGCACCCCGGCGCGCGCAGCGACCACAAACGCACCGCTGCGGAAGGGTTTCAATC
>JANNPG010000133.1:0-22062 GCA_031399805.1 Betaproteobacteria bacterium
GTCTTGGCGATCCTGGTCCACGACAGGCCCTTTTTGATCTTGGCCATCACCACCATTTCGGTAACGTCGGTGCGCTTCATGATTTGCATGCCTTTCTCCTTGTTAAGTCCGGTTAGCGTTAAATGCCGACCGCAACGGGCCTGGACGCTGCGCGCGGCTGGAACGGCGGTTCGCATATCGCGGTCGCGGTGCCGGCAAGCCCCGGCGTTACGAGCGGCGGATGCCGGGGATCGTAATCCGCCGGCGGATGCTCGGTGAATTCTTTCGAACGGCTGACCAGGAAATCAACGAGGTGATTGCGGATCGGATAGTACTGCGGATCTTTGTGTATCGTGTTGCGGCTGCGGTCGCGCGGCAGCGTGTTGACGACGATCTCGGCGATGCACGCGCGCGGACCATTCGACATCAGCATGATCTTGTCGGCGAGCAGGATCGCTTCATCGACGTCGTGGGTGATCATGAACACGGTCTGGTGGGTCGCAGCGCAGATCTTCAAGAGCTCGTCCTGGATCACGCCGCGCGTCAGCGCGTCGAGCGCACCGAACGGCTCGTCGAGCAGCAGCATCTTGGGCTCGATCGCAAAAGCACGCGCAATGCCGACGCGCTGCTTCATGCCGCCGGACAATTCGGCCGGCTTCTTGTCCTCGGCGCCGGTCAGGCCGACCATGTCGAGATAGCGCTGGCAGATTTCATCGATCCTGGCTTTGTCGGCATCAGGCCAGCGCGATTTCACCGCAAAGGCGACGTTCTTTTTTGCGGTCAGCCATGGCATCAAAGCGTGCCCCTGGAACACCACACCGCGATCGAGACTGGGGCCGGCCACCTCGCGGCCGGCCATGATCACCACGCCGCCGCTCGCTTCGTCCAACCCGGCCAGAATATTGAGTATGGTCGATTTGCCGCAGCCCGAGTGGCCGACGATGCACACGAACTCGCCCTTGTCGATCGAGAAGTTAATGTCATCGAATACCACGAGCGGGGAACCGCCGCGCGGCGCGGCAAACGATTTTGACAGTCCTTCCACCGTGAGGAATTCCGCGCTCATGACCTTTCACTCCGGATAGGTGACGGCGCGCGCCAGGCGTGCCAGGATCTGGTCGAGCAGCATGCCTACCAGGCCGATCAGCAGGATCGCGGAGAGAATATTGCTGATCGACAGGTTATTCCACTCGTTCCAGACGAAGTAGCCTATGCCGGTGCCGCCGACCAGCATCTCCGCGGCCACGATCACCAGCCACGCGATACCGACCGAAATGCGCATGCCGGTCATGATGGTGGGCGCGGCCGCCGGCAACACCACCTGGAATGCCTTGCGCAGCGGGGATACTTCGAGCGTGCGCGCGACATTCAGCCATTCGCGCCTTACCGCCGACACGCCAAATGCGGTATTGATCAGCATCGGCCACAACGAGCAGATGAAAATCACGAAAATCGACGAAGTTGCGCTGTCCTTGATCGTAAACAACGCCAGTGGCATCCACGCCAGCGGCGAAATCGGTTTCAATATCTGGATGAACGGATCGAATGCGCGGTAGAGCAACGGCGACATTCCGATCAGGAAACCCAGCGGAACCGCGACCAGCGCGGCCAATCCGAAGCCGAGCAGCACGCGACCGATCGAGTAGGAGATCTGGATGCCGATGCCCTGGTCATTAGTGCCGCGCACGTAGAACGGATCCTTGGCGTGCTCCCACAGCTTGAGCGCCACGTCCGTGGGCGACGGCATCGCGGATTTCTGCCCGCTTGCCGCAGCGGAGCCCAGCAGTTTCGCGTACTCCGAGTCGGCAGCCTGCCCGCCGCCGCGAGGCAGCGTCGCCAAATGCCATGCCGCGACAAACAGCGTGAACAGCAGGAAAGAAAGCGCGGCTGCCGCCAGGCGGCCCGAACGCAACATCGCTCAGGTCCTCTTGATCGCGAAGCTCGCGATATAGGCGTCGGGTTTGGCCGGGTCGAACTCCTTGCCCATCACCGAGAACTTCTTGCTCGTTGTCGCCGGCGGCTTCATGCCCGCTTCCTTCATGATTTTCGCCGCATCGGTCGCCAGGAACACCTCGCGCGCGACCTTGGCATAATCGATGTCGCCCTTGACCTGGCCCCAGCGTTTCATCTGCGTCATGATCCACACCGCAAACGAATGCCACGGGAATGGATCGAAGTCGATGCGGTTGGGCACCTTGAGCACATTGCCGAGCCCGTCCGCGTAATTGCCGGTCAATACCTGCTCGACCACCGTCACCGGCTGGTTGAGGAAATTCGCCGGCGCGATGGCTTCCGCGATCTGCTTGCGGTTCTCGGGCTTCGCCGCGTACGCGGTGGCGTCCACGATGGCTCTGAGCAACGCGCGATAGGTGTTCGGCAAGGTCGTGACGAATTCCTTGCTGGCGGCGAACACGCAGCACGGATGGCCTTCCCACAGGTCCTTGGTGAGCAAGTGGATAAAGCCGACGCCGTCATACACGGCGCGCTGATTGACCGGGTCCGGCGCGAGAAAGCCGTCGATGTTATCGGCGCGCAGATTCGCCACCATTTCGGGCGGCGGCACCGAACGGATCTGGACGTCCCGGTCCGGATCGATGCCGTGCTCGGCCAGATAGTAGCGCAAGAGGTAGTTGTGCATCGAGTAGTCGAAGGGCACGGCGAACTTGAAGCCCTTCCACTGCTTGGGATCGCGTTTGTCCTTGTGCTTTACCGCCAGCGTGATAGCCTGGCCGTTGATGTTCTCGATTGCCGGCACCGTATAGGGAATCGGGTTGGATCCGGCGCCCAGCGAAATCGCCAGCGGCATCGGCGACAACATGTGCGAAGCGTCGTATTCCTTGTTCAATGTCTTGTCGCGGATGACCGCCCAGCCGGCGGTTTTGACGACGTCCACGTTCAGCCCCTGGCGTGCATAAAAACCCATCGGCAACGACATGATGATCGGTGTGGCGCAGGTAATCGGGATGAAACCGACTTTGACCGACGGCTTCTCCAATTTGCCGGTCTGAGCGAACGCCTCCTTGGCCACGCCGAGCGGAAAAAACGTCGCTATCGCCGACAGCGCGGTGCCGGCGCCCACCGCCCGCAGGAAACGCCGGCGCAATTCGTCCTGCGGAAACAGCGCGCGCATCACGGCGGACTCGACCACCCGCGCTTGCAGCGCTTCGCTGCCGCTGGCGAACCGATCGGTCCCGACGGCCGCGTCATGCTCCGCCTGCGTAGAATGCCGGCCACAGCCGCACGCGGACGACAGTTTGATATTCGGGTCGAACGGGTTTTTGAATCCGGACATGAGAGCCCCCAATGAATTGAACTGTTCACCTATCAGCAGGATGCATACCAGCGTCCCGCCCTGCAGCGGAACAATCGATCAGTAATCTGTTTTCATTGATGAAACCGCCGCCCGGACAATTTTTCGATCGCGGGAAGCGGTGTGCACCGCGCACGCCGTTGCACGTTATTAGTGCGGTGCGCACCCGAATCGGGCGCGCCGGTAGTCCTTTACCAATTCAACCGCTAAAATCACAGCGATGAAATCCCGCTATTGGGTCGCATTGACCGCGTTGCCGCTCGCGCTGGTACTCGCCAATTGCGCGCAAAACCCGGTCTCGGGCCGCGCCAATTTCGTGACGATGTCGGAATCCCAGGAAGTCCAGGTCGGCCGCCAGGAGGACGTCAAAGTGCGCCAGGAGTACGGCGTCTACGACAACAAGGCATTGCAGCACTATGTGAACGAAGTGGGGCAGCGACTGGGCAAGGCAAGCCATCGCCCGACCCTGCAATACAGCTACGTGGTCGTCGATTCGCCGGACATCAACGCGTTTGCGCTGCCCGGCGGTTATATCTACATCACGCGCGGCATCCTGTCTTATCTCAACTCGGAGGCCGAACTCGCGGCGGTGCTCGGTCACGAAACCGGGCACGTGACCGCGCGTCACAGCGTGCAACAGTTGAGCGCGGCAACCGCCGCTGGCGTCGGCGCGACGCTCTTGGGCGTTTTTGTGCCGGCGTTGCGCAATCAGGCCGGCGACATGGCTGTCAATCTGCTCGGCAACGCGCTGCTATCGGGCTACGGCCGCGAGCACGAACTCGAAGCCGACAAACTGGGCGCGGAGTATCTCTTGCGCACAGGGTACGATCCACAGGCGGTGATCAAGGTCATCGGCGTGCTGAAGAACCAGGAACTGTTCGACGCCGAGGTTGCCAAGTCCGAAGGCCGCCAGCCGCGCGCCTATCACGGCGTGTTCGCCTCGCATCCCGATGCCGACCAGCGTTTGCAGGAAGTCGTCGCCGAGGCCGGCCGGGGACCGGCCGGCGGCGGGCGCGTCAATCAGGACGAATTTCTGCGCATGATCGACCGGATTCCGTTCGGCTACAGTGAAAGCCAGGGCTTCGTGCGCAATTTCGTGTTCTACCATCGCGAACTCGGCCTCGCGCTGAAATTCCCCGAAACCTGGCGCATCAGCAACCAGCCGGCGAGCGTGTCGGCGAAAAACCGCGCTGACGATGCGCTCATCGAAATGCGCCTGGCCGGCCGCGCCCAGGGCACGCCCGCCGACGTGCTGCGCAAAGCGGTCGGCGGCGCGCGGGATGTGACCACGACCACGATCAACGGCCTGCCCGCGGCAATCGCCACCACCACGATACGCGGCTTGCCGACACGGGCGGCGGTGGTATTTCTCGGCAAAAGCGCCTACCTGATCGGCGGCCAGGCAAAAACGGACGCCGCGATGCAAAGGGCATTGCCGGAAATCAATGCTACGATAGCGAGCTTTCACGCCATGACCGATACCGAGCGCAACTCGGTGCGGCCGCTGACGCTGCGCATCATCAACGCGCCCCAAGGTGCGACGTTTGCGGAACTTGCGCGCAATTCGCCGCTCGGCAAGAACGCGGTATCGCATCTTCGCCTGTTGAACGGCCTGTATCCGAACGGCGAACCGGCGGCGGGACAACCGTTGAAGATCATCGAATAATGAGCGAGATCACTACACTCGATATTGCGCGCTGGGACGAAACGCTGCCGCCCGCCGCCGCGGCCGATGCCACGCGTGAACTCGAAGCCGGCAGCGTGCTGTTCATGCCGGGACTCCAATTCGCGCTGGCCGACGGCGAATTCCGGTTCCTGTCGCCGCAGTGGCTCGCAGGAGCGGCCAAGAACGTGAGCTACGATCCACGTGCAGAAAAAGTAGGGCACACCTCCGCTGCGGGCGAAGATCGCGCGCAACTCGCGGCGATGATGGCACGCTATGCGCAGCACGCGCACGGGCTGATATTGAGTTTGTGCCCCCATTACCGCGAACACCTGCGTCACGGCCTCACCAGCTTCCGGCCAGTCGAGACACGCGGCCGCGAGACTTCGCGCAAGAAAGATGACACCCGGCTGCACGTCGATGCATTCGCTTCGCGCCCGAATCAGGGCTTGCGCATTCTGCGCGTATTCTGCAACGTAAATCCGCACAATGCGCCGCGCGTATGGGAACTCGGCGAGCCGTTCGACGCGATGGCGCAGCGTTTTGCCGGCCGCGTGCCGCCACAGTGGCCGGGCAGCGCATGGTTGCTGGAAAAATTGCACGTCACCAAAGGACGGCGCAGCGCCTACGATCACGTCATGTTGAACCTGCACGACAAGGCCAAGCTCGACGACGACTATCAACGCGGCTCGGCGCGGACGCGATTCGAGTTTCCGGCGCAATCGACGTGGATTGTGTTCACCGACCGCGTAATGCATGCCGCGCTGGCAGGCCAGTTCCTGTTCGAGCAGACGTTCTACCTGCCCGTCGCCGCCATGCAGGACGAGCGCTATGCGCCGCTGCGCATACTGGAGCAGCTTTTTCAGCGTAAGCTCGCTTGAGCGGAGGCTCGACGAAGGACAACCGAAAAACCCTGGCCACAGAGGGCACAGAGGAAAAGAAAAAGCAGGGAGGAAATAGAAACAACATTTGTTTTTCCGCCTTTACTCTGTGTTCTCTGTGCCCTTGTGGCTGATAATGATCTTTTTTCCTATCCCACCATGACACCATCCGCTAGCGGCCAGAACACCGCGCAGCAACCGATCGCGCTGTATTGGATCTGCCTGCTCGCCGCGGCGTGGATACTGCCCGGCCTCATCGGCCACGATCCGTGGAAGCCCGACGAGGCCTACACGTTCGGCCTTGTCTACAGCATCCTGCACGGCGGCGACTGGGTGGTGCCGATGCTCGCCCACGAGCCGTTCATGGAAAAACCCCCGCTCTTTTACCTGAGCGCCGCGGCCGTCGCATCGATGCTGTCGCCGCCGCTCGCATTGCACGATGCGGCGCGGCTCACCACCGGACTCTACATGGCGTTCACGTTTGCGTTCATCGCGGGCGCGGCGCGCGAATTGTACGGCGCCAATCGCGGCTGGCTTGCCGCGCTGATGCTGATGGGATGCCTCGGCATCCTGATCCGCAGCCATCAACTCGTCACCGACATCGCGCTCTTGACGGGATTCGCCGCGGGCTTTTATGGCTACGCCCTTGCGCTGCGGCGCCCAGCGCGCGGCGGCTTCTGGCTCGGCACGGGTGTCGGCATCGGCTTCATGTCGAAAGGCCTGCTCGCACCGGGCGTGTTCGGCATCATCGCGATTTTGCTGCCGCTCTTTCCGGCGTGGCGCAACCGCCAGTACCTCGTGTGTCTCGCCGTCGCCGCGCTCGCCTGCGCTCCGTGGCTCGCGGTCTGGCCGCTGGCGCTGTACAACAAGTCGCCGGTGCTGTTCACGGAATGGCTGATGGTCAACAACCTGGGCCGCTTCCTCGGCAACAATGAGTTCGGCCCGACCGCCGACACGGCGCACTACCTGCGCATCCTGCCCTGGTACGCGCTGCCGGCGCTGCCGCTCGCCGCGTGGGCCCTGTGGCGCGCGCGTTTGCAAGACCTGCGCGCGCCGGCATACGCGCTGCCGCTCACCGGGTTCGCCGTGATATTCGTGGTGTTGAGCGCCTCCGCCGACGCGCGCGAACTGTATGCGCTGCCGATGGTGCTGCCGCTTGCACTGCTCGCCACGCCGTCGACCGACACGCTGCGCCGCGGCGCCGCCAACTTGATGTACTGGTTCAGCGTGATGGGCGGCGGCGTATTCATACTCGTCGCATGGTTCTACTGGGGTGCGCTCGAGTTAAGCCTGCCACCGAAACTGCACGACCATCTGCTTAACCTGCAACCTGGCTACGCGACCGGATTCAAGTGGCTGCCGTTCGCGCTCGGCGTGCTCTACACCGCCGGCTGGGTCGCGCTGCTCGCGCGGCTCGGAAAAAGCCGCGAGCGTCCGGTGATCGCGTGGGCCGCCACCATGACCATGATCTGGGGCCTGCTGGGGATCCTCTTCGTCGGCTGGATAGACGCCGGTAAAAGTTACCGCGCGATGATTGCGGACATGCAAAAGTCGCTGCCGCCAAAATACACGTGCATCGCGAGCCGGAACCTCGGCGAACCGCAACGCGCGATGCTGCATTACTTTGCGAACATCATCACCTGGCGCATGGACATCCCCGAACGCAGGCGCGACGACTGCGATCTTGCTCTCGTGCAGGGTGTCGCGAGCGAAGAACACGTGCCGCTCGGTCCGTGGCACAAAATCTGGGAAGGCACGCGGCCCGGGGACAAGGTCGAACGCTACCGGCTTTATCAGCGCACCGACTTAACGACGAAAAAACCTTGAACCGCAAAGGACGCGAAGGACGCCAAGGAAAGAAAGATATGAGAGCTGAGAGGAGAGGTGGAACGACCATAACTCCAGCCGATTGCGCCTTACTTCTCACCCCTTACTCCTTACGCTTTTCCTTTGCGTTCTTTGCGTCCTTCGCGGTTAAAGATCCTGCTTTAACGCATGCGCAGAGCAGCGCGTCAATCCTCCCGCGCGCCGGACAACTTCACCACTTTGGACCACTTCGCGATTTCGCTCTTGATGTAGGCGGCGAACTCTCCCGGCGTATTGCCGATGAGTTCGGCGCCTTCCGCGGAAAACCGCTCGCTCACGTCGGGCAGCTTCAAGATGCGCACAATCTCGCGGTTGAGTTGGTCCACGATCGGCCGCGGCGTTCCAGCCGGCACAAAAACGCCGTACCAGCCGGTGACTTCGTATCCACGCACGCCGGATTCGGCGACCGTCGGCACGTCCGGCAACAAGGCCGAGCGCTTAGCACCGGTGACCCCGATAGCGCGCAATCTGCCACCCTTGATTTGCGCCTGCGCCGAAACTGCGCCCAGAAAAAACAACTGCACCTGCCCGGACATCAAGTCCGTTAACACGGAACCGACCAGTTTATAGGGTACGTGCGCGAGCTTGATGCCCGCCATCGACGCGAACAACTCGGCCGTCAGATGCCCCGCGCTGCCGTTGCCGAGCGACGCATAATTCAGCTGTCCCGGCTTCGCCATCGCAAGCGCGATGAAGTCCTTCGCGGTCTTGACCGGCAGTGCCGGCGGCGCCACCATCACGTAGGGCGCTGCCGCGATGAGCGTCACCGGCGCGAAATCGCGCACCGGATCGTAGGGCAGTTTCCGGTATAACGCCGGGTTGATCGCGATATTCGCCGTAATGCCCATCATCAGCGTGTAACCATCGGGCACAGCCCTAGCGGCTATTTCGGAACCGATGACTCCGCCCGAACCCGCGCGGTTGTCGACCACCACTTGCTGATTCCACGCGTCGGTCATCTTCAGGCCGATTGCGCGCGCAAAAATATCCGCCGAACCGCCGGCCGAGAACGGCACGACGATGCGGATCGGCTTGTCGGGATAGGCGGGCGACGCTGCATTTGTCTTGGCCGCCGGGTGGGTCGCCGCAGTGCTTGCCATGGCGATGAGCGCGAATACGGGCATGCACCAAAACGTCAGCACCGGCTTCATCTGATTTTCCATTGCCTGCCTCTCATCTTTGCGTGAACCATTGCCGCGCTCTAGTGCAAGCGTGGCGTCGCGCCGCCGTCCGCCGGCATGCCGTTGGCGATATCGTCGGTGAACGCGAGTTCGGGCTTGTGCGCGCCGACCCGCGGAATTAAATGCGAATTATCGCATACGGTCGATATCCTATAATCATGCAAATTCAGGGCAGCGGACCGCTGCGGCTGCTGGTGGTCGAATGCACGAGTGATCACCACATGCGCGCGACCTCCAATCCGCCTGTTCAAGCCGCGGGCGGTCGATTTTCGCTGCGCGTGTTCGCGCGAGTGTGTGGCCGCGATGCTGCGCATGCTCGGCCGCGACGAGGTCGAGAGTACCGTCGCCGAACACGGCGGGGTCGAAGTCGGGTGCGAGTTCTGCAACGAGCAATACTGCTTCGACGGTAGCGAAGCGCGCGCGGTTTTTGGCGGCGAATCCGGCGCGCCGGCGCAGGCAACGCGGCGCTAGCCGCGAGACGCGAACTTGACCGCCGCAGCGCCGTCACTGTCGACACCCGCATTTCACAGGCGTAAACTCACTCTCCCCCGCATATAAGCATGGCCTTCCCCTGCGGGCCATCGTCAACGCAATCAACGATTCAAGGAGACCGGCATGAGCAGCGAACGCGAAGTCGTGGTACTAAGTGGCGTGCGTACGGCGATCGGCGATTATGGCGGCGCGTTGAAGGACGTCGCGCCGTCCGAACTCGCGGCGCAAGCCATACGCGAAGCGGTCAAACGCGCAAAGGTCGATCCGAAACAGGTTGGCGCGATGGTGCTCGGCAACGTGATCCACACCGAGGCGAAGGACATGTACATCTCGCGCGTGGCGTGCATCAAGGCCGGTCTGCCGCAGGAAACGACCGCGTTGACCGTCAACCGCCTGTGCGGCAGCGGATTACAGGCGATTGTCAGCGCGGCACAAATGATCAAGCTGGGCGACGCCGACGTGGCGGTCGGCAGCGGCGCGGAGTCGATGAGCCGCGGCGGCTACCTGATGCCGACGCTGCGCTGGGGCCAGCGCATGAACGACGGCGGCGTGATCGACATGATGGTCGGCGCGCTGACTGATCCGTTCGACACCGTGCATATGGGCATCACCGCGGAGAACATCGCGGAACAATGGAAGATCACGCGCGAGCAGCAGGACGAGTTCGCGGTCGAAAGCCATCGCCGCGCCATCAACGCGATCGAGAAAGGCTACTTCAAGGACCAGATCCTGCCGGTCGAACTGAAGACGCGCAAAGGCACGACCCTATTTGACAAGGACGAGCACCCGCGCGCCGACGCCACCGTGGAAGGCATGGCGAAGTTGCGCGCAGCGTTCAAGAAAGACGGCTCGGTGACCGCCGGCAACGCCTCGGGCATCAATGACGGCGCCGCGGCGATCGTCATGATGGAAAAATCGGCGGCGGAGAAACAAGGGCTCAAACCGATGGCGCGGCTGGTGTCCTATGGAATTTCCGGCGTCGATCCGAAAATTATGGGCATCGGTCCGGTGCCCGCATGCACCACTGCGCTGAACAAAGCGGGGCTCAAAGTCAGCGACATGGACGTGATTGAAGCCAATGAAGCGTTTGCGGTGCAGGCGATGGCGGTGGCTTGCGACTTGAAGTTCGACTCGAAGAAAACCAATCCCAACGGCGGCGCGGTCGGGCTCGGTCACCCGATCGGCGCGACCGGCGCTCTGCTCACCGTGAAAGCGCTCTACGAACTGCAGCGAATTGGCGGCAGATACGCGATGGTGACGATGTGCATCGGCGGCGGTCAGGGGATTGCCGCCATATTCGAGAGGTTACATTAAGAGCGCGGCGCCGGCGACTTCTTCGGGCTGCCCGTAGCGCGCGAGCGGCACCGCGCGGTGCCACGATTCACGGCGCTCGCCCGTGTGCTGCTTGCGGCTGCGCGGAACATCGATGGGGCGACTGTATCACGCCGGCCGGCCGCCGTTTGCGCTGCGCAGTCGCGCCAATTCGGCGAGGCCGAAGTGCGTGAACGCGAGCCCGCTCACCACCGGCACCATGAGGTTGAGCAAAGGCACGTAGTAAAGCAGGCCGAGCAGTAAACCCAGCACATACATTCGCCACCGCGCCGTTTTGAGCAGCGCTGCGTATTCCTCCGCGCTCGCGTGATCGGACAGCGCATCGTAGCGGAACAAACGCTGATTCAGATACGCCGACAATACCACCGGCAGCACCGGCGCCAGCACGACCGTCAGCCACAGCGGCAGCGTGACCACCCACAACGCCGCGAAGACCAGCACCGCGACCAGCGCGTTGGAGGCGCTGCCGATGGCCGTGCCGCCGCGGCGCCTCTCGAGCGCGGGGTAATCGCGCGCGGCGACGAAGTTTACGATCAAAGGCATCTCGATCAACGCGGCGATCAAGACCGCGGTAATCAGAATCAGTGGCGCGAGCAACACGATCATCAACACCAGCGACGAGTAGCGCACCACGTCGAAAAAGCCGCGCCGCGGCAGCCAGTCGCCGACCGCGGAACCCGCAATCCAGGCTGCAAGCCCTTGCGACCAGGCGTCCCAATTGAACCAGGCTATCCCCAGCCACAGCACGAGCGCGACCAGCATCGGCCAGACCGTGAGCGCGAGCATCTGCGGATGCGCGAGACTCGCAAATGCGCCGCCCAGTGCGCGCAGGACGTCGTTCATAGGAGTGAAGGGTGAAGGGTGAAGGGTGAAGGGTGAAGGGTGAATATTGGAACTCGGCAGGCAGGATTCGTTTCTCCCCGCCTCCCGCCTCAAGCATATTCACATCAATTCATTCTAGCCGAGTTAGGCACGTGCCTCGAAAGCCAGTAAAATCGGCTCCACACAACGACCGCGGCGGTCGTTCGAATCGAAACAGCATGTCCACCCTCACTCAATCCCGCGCGTGGCAGGCGCTGAAATCGCACCGGCAGACAATGGCCGGCGCCGGCATGGCGCAACTATTCGCCGCCGATCCGCGGCGCTTCGAGAGTTTCTCGGTGCGTCGGGATGGCATGCTGCTCGATTATTCCAAGAATCTGGTCAACGCCGAGACGATGCAATTACTCATGGCGCTTGCGCGCGAGCGCGGCGTCGGCGACGAGATGAATCGCCTGTTCACGGGCGGGATAGTCAATGCCAGCGAAAAACGGCCTGCGCTGCATACCGCCTTGCGCAGCGGCCAGGCGCTGGTCGTTGATGGCACAAACCTGCTGCCGCAGATCCAGGCGGCCCTCGCGCGCATGCGCGAGTTCAGCGACGGCGTGCGCGCAGGCTCGATCACCGGCCGCAGCGGAAACAAATTCACCGACGTCGTCCACATCGGCATCGGTGGCTCGCATCTGGGGCCGGCGCTGGCCACGCGCGCGCTCGCACCGTACGCAAGCGGTGGTCCGCGCATCCACTACGTATCGAACGTAGACGCCGCAGCGGTGCATCGCACGCTGGCGCAGATCGATCCCGCTTCCACGCTAATGATCATCGCGTCCAAGACTTTTACGACGATTGAAACGCTGACCAACGCGCACATCGTTCGCGACTGGCTGGGGCGCGTGACGGGAACCGCCGCCGGCGAACACCTTGTTGCCGTGACCGCGAACACGCGGCTGGCGGTCGCTTTCGGCGTTGCGCCGGACCGCGTATTCCCGTTCTGGGACTGGGTTGGCGGGCGCTATTCGCTATGGTCGGCGGTCGGACTGCCGGTCGTGCTCGGCATCGGCATGGACAACTTCGAAAAGTTCCTGCTGGGGGCGCGCGAGATGGACGCGCATTTCCGCGACGCGCCCTTCGAACAGAGCATGCCCGTCATACTCGCGCTGCTCGGCGTCTGGTACAACAATTTTTTCGGCGCCTCGTCGCACGCGATACTGCCGTACGACGAATCGCTGGCACTCCTGCCGGCTTACCTGCAACAACTCGACATGGAATCGAGCGGCAAGAGCGTCACGCGCGAGGGAGAAGCGGTCGATTGCGACACGGGAGCGATTATCTGGGGCGCGCCGGGCACCGATGCGCAGCACTCGTTTTTCCAGTTGCTGCACCAGGGCACCCGGCTCATTCCCGCCGACTTCATCGCGGCGTGCACTCCGCATCACGCGGCACGCGAGTCGCACGCAATATTGCTGGCCAATTTTTTCGCGCAGACCGCGGCGCTGATGCACGGCGCGTCGCGGGACGGATTTCCCGGCAACCGGCCAAGCAATTCCATACTGGTTGCAAAACTGACACCGCATACGCTGGGGCAGCTGCTCGCGTTGTACGAGCACAAGGTGTTCGTGCAGAACACGATCTGGGGAGTTAACGCGTTCGATCAGCCGGGCGTCGAACTCGGCAAGCGTCTGGCGGCGCGCATCCTGCCCGAGCTCGGCGGCGGCGACGCCGTCGCAGCCCACGACGCATCGACCAACGGGCTTATCAATTTCTACAAAACCCATCGAAACATTTAATCAGCGGCAAGGAGAACGGGCATGAACGAAGAAGCGTTTAACATGAGTATCCGCAAGTTTCTGAAAACCGTCGGCGTGCGCTCGCAATCCGAAATCGAGCGCGCCGTCGCCAAAGCCGTTGCCGACGGCAAGCTCAAGGGCAAAGAGGTTTTTCCGGCGCAAATGCAGCTGACCATCGAGGCGATCGGCTTGAGCGTCACGCTCGATGGCGAGATAAAACTGGAGTGAAAAGACAGGATTCGGGATTCAGGATTCAGGATGCAGGATCAGCCTGCCGTCGCGCTGCGTAAATTCGACGCGCTTCAGGAAGCTCATGCCGAGCAACACGGCGTCCGCATCCAGGCCGTCCGCCATCACCGCGGCAACGTCGCGCAATTCGAGCGAACCGAGTCGCACGCGGTCGAGCCGCGTCTGGTAGCCGATCGCGGTTCCGTTCGCGGTCTGCAGCGTGACCGCGGCGCCGCGCTTTAATCCAAGTTCGCGGCCCAGCGCGAGCGGCAATGCCACCCATGTCGCGCCGGTATCGAGCAGGAAAGTGACGCGCCGGCCGTTGATTTCTCCCTCTGCGACATAATGACCGGCGCGGTTGCGCTCAAGCGTGAGATCGCCCTGCTGCTGATTGAGCACGCGCGCGGTGTTGGGATTGGCTTCGCGCGCTTGCCAGCCGCTGAAAAACCAGTAGATGCCGCCCATGATCAGCACCCATGCGATTACGAGCATGATCTTGCCGCTGCGGCTGTGCGGGTTGGGGTCGTTCACGACTGAAGGATGAAGGATGAAGGATGAAGGATGAACAAAAACCGCCGCGAAATACGCTTGTCTTTCAATTCATCCTTCCGCCTTCATCCTTCATACTTTGAGAAAGTGCTCGCGGTAGTACTTGAGTTCTTCGATCGATTCGTAGATGTCGGCGAGCGCTTCGTGCCTGCCGTGCTTGGTCATGCCCGCCGCGAGCTCCGGTTTCCAGCGCCGCATCAGTTCTTTCAGCGTGCTCACGTCGAGATTACGGTAATGAAAATACGCCTCGAGCCTGGGCAGATACGTCACCATGAAGCGGCGGTCCTGGTGCACCGAGTTGCCGCACAGCGGCGACACGCCGGCCGGCACGTATTGTTGCAGAAACTCCACCAGCCGGTTGTCGACATCGGTTTCGGCGAGCGTGGAGGCTTTCACGCGCTCAATCAGGCCGGATTTCGCGTGCGTGCTCTTGTTCCACGCATCCATGGCATCGAGCACGGCGTCGCTTTGATGCACGACGAGCACCGGTCCCTCGGCCACGGTGATGAGATTCGTGTCGGTAATGACGATCGCCACCTCCAGCACCTTCTCCGCCTGCGGGTCGAGCCCGCTCATTTCCATATCGACCCAGATCAGGTTATTCGCATCGGCTACCATAGGTTCCACTGAACGAAAAGAAGCGATATTTTGTCATATAACCTCGTGATAGGATAATCTCGCTCCATGCAGACATTTACCCTCGTCTTTCTGACCGCACTCGCGCTTGCCACCGCCACCAAACTATGGCTCGGCATGCGCCATGTGGACCATATTCAACGCCACCGCGACGCCGTCCCCGCGGAGTTTTCGAACCAGATCAGCCTCGACGCGCACCACCACGCCGCGGACTACAGCTGCGCCAAGACGCGCCTCGGGCTCGCCACCACGGCATTGGAGTGCGCGCTGATCCTGGCGCTCACGTTCGGCGGCGTGCTGCAATGGATGCATGAGGTCACCGCGGACTGGTTTGCGCCGGGTGTGGCGCGCGGCGTGTCACTGCTTGTCCTGCTCGGCGCGATGTCGAGCGTGCTTGACCTGCCGTTTGCATGGTACCGAACTTTCGTGATCGAGCAGCGCTTCGGCTTCAACAAGATGACGCCGTTCATGTTCATTCTCGATACGCTCAAGAACACAGCCCTCGCCGCCGCACTCGGCATCCCCCTCGTCGCCTGCATCCTGTGGGTGATGGAACGCGCCGGAAACCTGTGGTGGCTCTACGCGTGGCTGATCTGGGTCGCGTTCAATCTGGTGATACTCACCGTTTATCCGGTGTGGATCGCGCCGCTTTTCAACAAGTTTGTGCCGCTCGACGATCCGCAACTGCAGGAACGCATCGAGCGCCTGCTCAAGCGTTGCGGCTTCAAAGCGCAGGGCCTGATGGTGATGGACGGCTCGCGCCGCTCGAGTCACGGCAATGCGTATTTCACGGGATTCGGCAAATCCAAACGCATCGTGTTTTTCGACACGCTGCTCGCGCGCCTCATGCCGGGCGAAATCGAAGCGGTGCTCGCGCACGAACTCGGTCACTTCAAGTTAAAGCACGTGTTCAAGCGCATCGTCTGGATCTTCACCGCCAGCCTCGCGTTCCTGTGGCTGCTTGCGCTGCTCATGAGCGAGCCTTGGTTTTACACCGGGTTAAATGTGCAGACGGCCTCGACCGCGATGGCGCTGCTGCTGTTTTTCCTGGTAGTTCCGCAATTCATATTCCTGCTCCATCCGGTGACGAGTTTTTATTCGCGCAAGCACGAGTTCGAGGCCGATCATTACGCGGCGCAGCACGCGTCGGTCGGCGACCTCGTCTCGGCGCTGGTCAAACTCTACAAGGACAACGCGGCAACGTTGACGCCGGACCCGTTGCATTCGGTCTTTTACGACTCGCATCCGCCGGCCACCGTGCGCATCGCGCGGCTGCAGGCAATCAGGCCCGCGAATGCGTAACGCACGGACGGCGCGCTCGGGCCCGCTAAATCGTATGCTTCCTTAACGGCGAGAACCATGATGAAAACAATATCGGTAATCACGGGCGCGCTGATGCTGACGGGTGTCGCCATCGCAGAACCATTTCCCAAGGCCGACCCACAGGCCGGCAGAAAGCTCTTCGATGAGGCCAAATGCATTACTTGTCACGTGCAGCGTTTTGGCGGCGACGGCAGCAGCATCTTCACGCGCGCGGGGCGCCGCGTAAAAAGCGCCGACGCCCTGCTCAAGCAGATACGCTTTTGCGTCACTCAGTTGAACGTGCAGTGGTTTCCCGACGAGGAAGAGCACGTGGCCGCGTACCTGAATCAGCGGTATTACAAATTTCCGTGAGGCGAGAGGCGTGAGGGACAAGGTGAAGAAACTAGCGAGGCGCCGGTGTCGCTCGCCTTTACCCTTCACCCTTTACCCTACATTCTTCACCGGAGACTCTCATGACCGCCAATGATCTTGCGCAGAAGAAATGCAAGCCGTGCGAAGGCGGCGTGTCGCCGCTCAAGCCGCAGGAGGTCGCGCAGTTCCTGGAACAGCTTGACGGCTGGCAACTCAAGGACGGCGTGATCACCAAGACCTATGAATTCACGAACTACTACCAGACCATGGCATTCGTGAATACGGCGGCGTGGGTTTCTCACCGCGAGGATCATCACCCCGACATGACGGTCGGCTATAAGCAGTGCAAAGTCGATTACTCAACCCACGCGATTGGCGGATTGTCGGAGAATGATTTCATCTGCGCGGCCAAGCTCGACGCGCTGTTCGCCCTTTAGGTTAACCGCGGTTACATGCCTTGGTAAAAAGCGGTAAGAAACAGAAAGCCTCTCTGCAATCCGGCATCGTCGTCGCCAGCTTTGGCCGCCGGTTCACGGTCGAAACCGATGACGGCGGCCTGATCCCGTGCGTCACGCGCGGCAAGCGCACCGGCATCGCGTGCGGCGACCGCGTTGCGATCGCCATGACCTCGCCCGATCAGGGCGTCATCGAATCCACCGCGCCGCGCGCGGCGCTCTTCTACCGTTCCGACATCCAGCGTGAAAAGCTGATCGCCGCCAACGTCACGCAAATCGTGATCGTGCTCGCCGCCTCGCCGCCCTACCATGCCGAATTGCTCGACCGCTGCCTGGCCGCCGCCGAAGAAGCGGGCATTCCGGCATTGCTCGCCCTCAACAAGATGGATCTGCCCGCGGCACCCGCGACGCTGCAGTCGCTGGAACGTTATCGCGCGCTCGGCTACGACGTGCTGCCGCTCGCCGCGAAAATCGACATAGCACCCCTGCGCGCGCGCCTCGCCGGACACGTGAGCGTGCTGGTCGGACAATCCGGCATGGGCAAATCGACCATCATCAACCGCCTGCTGCCGGACGCCGCCGCGCGCGTCGGCGAATTGTCGGCGGCGCTCGGCGGCGGCCGTCACACCACAACCCACGCGCGGCTCTACCATCTTGACGCGACGAGCCATATCATCGACTCGCCGGGACTGCAGGAATTCGGTCTGGTTCACGTCGAACCCGAGCACCTTGCGCATTGCTTCCGCGAGTTCCGGCATCATCTCGGACAATGCAAGTTCAACGACTGCAAACACCTGACCGAGCCGGGATGTGCGATCATCGCCGCCGCTCATCGCGGCGAGGTCGATGCGCAGCGCGTGGAGTCCTACCGCAAGCTGGTAATGCAGCTGATGAAAAAAGCCAAACGCTGGGACTGATGCAACGCGCGCGTCACGCGCGTACTGCGGTGTTTTATTTACGATTAAGCGGGACCGCGCATCAAAACACGCTCGCGGTGGGGATCGCTCGCTTAAAACCAGCTCGCGATGGTCGCCAGCAGTATCAGAAACAGCCACAGCACCAGCGCGCGCCAGATGAGGCCCACCGCCGCCTGCATGTAATCGACGTCGGCTTCGTCGCCGTCGCCCAACTGCGGCCGGTATACGATGCCGCTGTCTTCGTGCAGCGCGCCGCCCAGTTTGACGCCGAGTGCGCCGGCGGCGGCGGCAAGCAAGATGCCCTGCGAGCGCGAGCGCCACGTCGCCGCCTGCTCGCGCCAGCACTCGACCGCGCCCATGAAATCCCCGGTCATTGCGAATCCGAATGCAGTAAGCCGCGCCGGCAACCAGTCGATGAGCGCGAATGCGCGCTGCGCAAACAGGCCGAATGCGCCCGCCGCACCGTCCTGCGTGCCGCCCCAGCGATCATTGAGCAGAGCGGACAGCCGATAGCCGATTGCGCCGACCGGGCCGAGCACGACGAACCACGCCATGACGCCGAACACATTGCGGTGCGCGCGGAAAAGCCCGAGTTCGATTGCGACGCGCGCGATCTCGCCGGCCGGGAGCTCGCGTGCCGGTTCGCCGCGCCAATTGCCCAATACCTCGCGCGCGCGCGCCAGGTCATTGGCGCGCAGCGCCACCAGAACATCGTTGTAGAAATGGCTGAACTGGCGAAAGCCGAGCGCCAGATACAATATCGCAACGTTCCACGCGAGCGCGAGCAACCCGCTGACGTGGCGCGACACGCTGTAAACGAGAAGGGTAACGAGCGCGACCGGCACCACCGCGAGCAGCCACGAGATAACGCCGTCGCGGTAGCTCCCCGCGTTGAACTTTTGCGCGATGTGGTTGACATAACGGGCAAACGCGACATAAAGCCGATTTCCCGTGCGCAGCGGCCGCCACTGCTCAAGCAGCAACGCGCCCACCAATGAAAGAAAAGTCATCGGTTTACCGCCGCCAGGGCGTCACGTTCGATCGACGCAACACGGCGTGCCGCTCATTTGCGCTTTGCCGCCGGTCGTGCGTCGTAGCGAATCGTCACGATCCCGACCTCGGATGCGCCCGCGGGCCGCTGCCACTTCACGGTGTCACCAACCTTCGCACCTATCATCGCCCGGGCGAGCGGGGAGGCCCAGCTGATGCTGCCGGCGGCGACGTCCGCCTCGTCGTCGCCGACAATGTGGAAAACCTGCTGCTTGCCGTCCTCATCGCGAATCGTGACCGACGCGCCGAAATGCACCTCGTCGCGCGGCTGGCCCGCCGGATCGACGACCGTTGCGCGCTCGACCTGCGCGCCGAAATAACGGATGTCGCGCTTGACTTCGAGCAGTCGCTGCTTCGCCATGGGTTCGGCCGCCGCCGCCAGCCGGTCGCGCTCGTCATGCAGTTCTTTGAGGCGTGCGCGCAGCGCGTCCAGGCCGTGCGCGGTCACATAGTTTGGCCCCGCGCCGAGCGGCCGCTCCGGCAGTTCGTTGGAGGCAAGTTCTTCGTCGGACTCTTTTACGAATGCTCTGCTCATGACAAATCCATTTTCACTGATGGTGGATAGCGCAATTCTAACCACTTACAACTATATGTCACCTTGCGCTTTCGCTCAATCGCCGCCTACCAGCGTGCGATTGTTGGCAGGCATGGCAACATCCCGTTCCAGCGCGAAACCGCAGGACCGCGCGAGCGCGTCAACGTTCTCGCAATCGCGGATGCAAATTTCGGCCGAACGGGGCATTCAACGCCGATGCGGCCGCCGCACCAATAAAACGGCGGGCGCGCGCGCTGCGGCACGCCGGCACCTTATTCTCCCGGCCCACACCAGCCGAGAAATTCCATGAGTTCTTCCTTGCGCCGCATGGAATCTTCATAGCCGAGCTGAATGAGCGCGCGGCAGTAGGCTTTTTCGAACAGCAGGTAGCTCACGAGGTTGGAGCCGCGACGCGTCAGCGCGCCGTAGAGCAGTATGCGCATGCTGCGCGGCAACTCGTGCACGAAGCTCATCGCGATGCGTTCGAGTTCCTCGCTCGGCGAAACCAGGCGGAAATCGATCTGACGCATCGGCATGGTGTTTCCCGCGCGCGCTTCGGGCGACATTCTCGACAGCGTGCGGTTGACCCGCTGCAGGCGCTCGAGATCTACTTCCAGCGCATCGAGAAAAATACTGTTAAGGCAGTGGCCGGCGATCTGCGCGAGCGAAGGATAGCCATCGGCCTTCGCGCGCTCGAGCGGATGCGCCTGAAGCTGGCGTCCCACGCCGATGATGAACAGGCGATCCGCCCCCAGGTGCAGCGCGGGACTCAGCGGCGCGATCTGGCGCATCGAGCCGTCGCCGAAATATTCGCGGTTGATATGCACCGCGGGGAAGATGAAGGGTAGCGCCGACGACGCCAGCACGTGGTCGGGTCCGATTGGCATATTGATACCGATGCGCCGCGCGCGCTGCCACGGCTCGATGCCGGGTACACCCTGGAAAAAAGTCACCGATTGACCGGAGGTGTAACCGGAGCAGGTCACGCTGACCGCGGCCAGGTCGCCGCTGTCGATGGCGGTCCGGATCGTCGAAAAATCGAGCCGCGTGCGCAGCAGTTGCGCAAGCGGCGTGTTGTCGAGCAGCGATACGTGCGTGCGCCCGCCGAGCCCGCCGCCGAGCAGCGTCGCCAGCGCGAAACGCGAAGTGTTGAGGAACACGCCCGCCGGGTCGGCGCGGTAGACGTGGTGCGCGTGGAAGTTTTTCCATACCGTCATCAGCAGGCGCACGCCGCGGCGGAAGTCGGAGCCGTTGGCGGCCAGCACCGCCGCGTTCACCGCACCCGCGGAGGTGCCGGAGATGATCGGAAACGGATTGCGGATGTCTTTGGGCAGCAACTCGGAAATAGCGCGCAGCACCCCGACCTGGTACGCCGCGCGAGCGCCGCCGCCGGTCAATACCAGTCCGACCTTGGGCTTTGCCCCACCTCCCGCGCTACTCATCGTCTGCGCCCGCCATAAGCTGCCGGTACAGGCTATACAGCATCCCGGCGGTCGCGCCCCAGATGTAACGCCCCTCAAACGGGATGGCCAGATAATCGCGATGGCGGTCATTGAAATCGTAGCTGCGGCGCTGGTGGTTGGCCGGGTCGAACACAAACGACAGCGGCACCTCGAACGCCGACTCGACTTCGAACGGGTCAAGTTTCATCGCGAAAGGCGGCTCGATCCAGCCGATCACCGGGCTGATCCTGAACCCCGAAGGCATGTCGTAATCCGCCAGGGTGCCGATGACATCCACGCGATTACGCGCGAGCCCGATCTCCTCCTCGGCTTCGCGCAACGCAGTTTCAATCCGGTTTTCGTCGCCGCCCTCGACGCGCCCACCGGGAAAGCTGATCTGGCTCGGGTGGTCGTTAAGGTGTGCGCTACGTTGCGTGAGCAACACGGTCACCTCGCCATCGCGCGAAATCAGCGGCACCAGCACAGCGGCGAGCGTGACGCGCGCGCCGAACGGCAGCGCGATAATGTGCCCGTCCTCCGTCCGTGGCGCCGGCGGGGGCCGCTTGAGCCGCCCGGCGATCCATTCACGCGAGGGCCGGAATAAACGGCCGCCATCTTCTGTTAACCAAGGTGCAAGGGAAGTCATAAGCGATTCAGCCGGTTAGCGCGGATTGTACCCCGCTACGCCGGTCTGCCGCCATGCGGCTTTGCAGCGCGTGCCGCCGCCGCCTTATACTTCCCCTGCGGCAAATATTCATCCACCATAACCACCCAAGGAGAAACCCATGAAATTGCACAGCATGATAGTGGCACTCAGCCTGGCGCTTGCCAGCAGCGGGGCGTACGCCGGTAGCTGCCCGAAACATATGAAAGCGATCGACGAGGCGCTGGCGAAGAACCCGAAACTGAGCGAAGCCCAGATGACGGACGTCAAGAAGTTCCGCGCCGAAGGCGAAACACTGCACAAGGCCGGCAAGCACCAGGACTCGGTCGACGCCCTCGCCAAGGCGGAGAAAATCCTCGCCATCAAGATGTAACCAGCGTTTTCACCCTCCGATTCCCCGCCCGCGTGGCGGGGAATTTTTTGTACTGAACCGCCAAGACGCCAAGGGCGCCATGGAAAAACAAAAAGGCAAAGCTCTCACCGCCGATGACCGCGGGTAACAGCAAGGTTTGAAAACGCAACGTTCCGCAATTGATTAGGAATGCCGGGGATTTCAGCGCGGGGGTTTGCCGCGTACGCCGCTCACACCATGTTTTCGGGCT
>JANNPG010000160.1:0-13739 GCA_031399805.1 Betaproteobacteria bacterium
TCGCGGGCCGCGACAACGAATACGGCACGGGCGCGCGTTATCCCGACTCGATTTATCCGGACGGGTCGCCGCTTCCCCCGCATACCTACGATTACGCGCAGTACGACAGGCGCGGCAATGATTACGTCCTGCTCAAGGGCCAAACCGAGCTGGGGCGCAACGTTAAAGCCGTGGCAATACCGCATCTCTTCAATCTCGATACGCTGAAGTGGCGGCATGGGCCACGGCATCCGGCGGCGATTCTCAACTCCGCGGGGTGGACCACCTGGGACGAGTCGCGCCGCGTGCTGTGGGGACATTCCGGCGATGATGGCGGAGGCAACGCCTTCATCGGCTACAGTCCGGATGGCGACAACGCAAACGGCACCTGCGGACAGTGGCGCGATCACTTTCCGAACAAGCTGGCGGGCGTTGCCAATCACAACGCGATGCAGATCGATCCCGTGCGCGACATCATCGTCGTGTCAGCGCACGCGCGAAATGAGTTGTTTGCCATCGATCCCGCGACCCCGGGACGCGCGATCGTACGCCTCGAGTCCGCGGGAGACCGGCCCGCGTTGCGACCCTGCGCGGCGATGGAATACGCACCGAACCTCGCTCGTGTCATCTACTTCTCGCCGCTGGACGGCGGCATCCTCTACAGCATCGCGGCAAGCAACACGGGTGGCTCGCCTGATAAATGCGCGGGCGTATGGACCTGGCATGCATGCAATTCCGCGGCTGGCACGCTGCAGCCGATCAGCGATGCGGCCGGCCGCTCAATTTACCCGGTAAATCTGTCGCATGCTTTCGGCAGATTTCGAATTGCCTCATTCGGTGCGATCGATCTCGCGGTTCTGGTCCGGCATGTCGATAGCCCGGTCTATGCGATGAGGCTGACCTAGGGAACCTCTGATTAAGTCCCACGTGGGCGCGAATGTCATCCGCGACGCGAACCTCTAACCGGGGCCGCGCCCGCTAACGCGTGACCCACGTGCGCTGAACGACCCCGTCGCCGTCGATTAGCCGGTACTTCGCGCCGCTCCGATTTACGAGCTTATTTGCCAAGCGTCGGCTGCCAGTCCTTCGGCAGCTTGATCCGGCGGCCAACCGTGTAAGCGAGCACGCCGTTGTGCGCGAACACGTAGGCATTCGTGCGCAGCGGATCGCCGCTCACCGCGATCATGAAATCTTCGGGCTTCCAGACGATGGGCACCATGCGGTCCGGATCGTTGGACTCGTGAAAAATTTTTGGAATACGGCCGGCGCGCACCTCTTCGGCGAGATTCCAGATCGGCTTCAGCGTCCAGTCGCGCAATTGGCGTTCGAAATGGAACGCCGTCATGCGCGCATGATCAAAGAAATATTGTTTTACCTTGTGCTTCGACCAGCCCGCCTTCGCGAGCGTCTCGGCGAGTATCGGCGACAGCAATATCAGCGGGCGCAGCGTGCCCATGCCCATGCCGACCGTGAACATGATCTGCCATGACGTCTGCTTCACCACCGCGTCGGTGAGATACGGCATCATCTCTTCCGGCGTGCTGCCCGACACCGACGAGACGAGGTTGCCCCCCGTATAGCGCGCGATGGTCACCGTGTTGTCGCCGTTCTTGAAACCCATCTCCACGCTGTTCGGTTCCCAGCCGATCTTGTTCAGCACGTCCTCGTTTTCGGCCAGCACCACGCGCCAGGTGTTGCCGAACGTCGCCTTGTCGTTCTTGTGCGGCAGAAAGCCGGCGACGTTGCGGATGTAGAGCCGCCAGAAGCGGCCGACCGAGGTATTCGGCAGGAAGCCGTCGCGCAGCACGCCCTGGGTGTAATTGAATCCGAGCTCCTTGATGATGGGCCCGTTGAGAATGATAAGCGTCTCGCCACCGGGCGTGTTGCCGCTGTGCTCGACGCCGTAGGCGGGATCAAGCATCGCCTCCACCAGCGCAACGAGTATCGGCATGTACTCGGGACGGCAGCCGGCCATCACGCCGTTCACCGCGATGCTCCAGATCGTCGCCGCGCGGCTATCGGGCAGGATCACGCCCAGCACTTCATCCGCGTCGCGGTCGGTGTGGCGCAGGAACTCGGCAACTTTCTCGCGCGTCGGCGGCACAACCGGCAGGCCGTCGGAAAATTCGTGTTCGTAAAAGTAGCGATTGACCGCGTCGAAACCGCCGCTAAAGACGATGTCGCGCGCGCCGGGCTCGGATGTCTCGCGGGCCGTTGCCGGCGCGGCGGTCAGGTTGTCGATCACGCGGTCGACCGTCACGCCGAGTATATTGCGGCGCAGTTCGTCCTTGCTCTGGGCGCCGGTATGGCCGGGCACGAACGCAACCGGCATGGTCGGCATGCCAAGGCCGATGGAAGTCGCCGCCGCCTGGCCGATGAACCCCTCGCATACAAGCGAGGTTGTCGGCACCCCCGCTTTCTCGCACACCGCACTCGCCCGCAACACGGCGGGCGTGCAGCTGCCTCAACAGCCCATGCCGGAAATCGCGGCATCGACCCCGAGTTCTTTCAGTTTTTTCGGCAACGCGGCGAGCACCGCGCGCTCGTCGCTGCCGTGCGTATTACCTATATCGCGCCAGCTCACGAACCTGATGCCCGGATATTTCGCCTTGAGCCCTTCTTCGAGGAGCGCGAACACCTCGTCGCCGCGGAAGAGGTAGTCCCACAATTGCGCGACCGTCTTGCCTTCCAGCGTAGCGAGCCGCGCGGCGAGCTTGTTTAGCCTGGTCTGGCGCGGACTGCGCGGCCACAGCGCGGCGTAGTGCCCGTCGTTGTCGGTGCTGGACATGCGGAACTCCTTCAAAATCGTGTGCGGGATGCTCCAAGAATACCGCATCGTTGCGGCAGCGCCTAGGTGCCGGTGCCGCGTCGTGATACGCTTTGCTTCGTGCGGCCGCCAACGCCGCGAGGAGAGATCATGCGATCGTTGTTAAGTTTCGCCATGCTCGCCAGCGCCGTTGTCGCCGCGCCGGTCGATGCGCAACAATATCCGGTGCGCGCGGTGCGCGTGTATATCCCGTTCACCGCCGGCAGCGCCGCCGACATCATCATGCGCGCGATGGAACCGCAGATGCGCGAAAAGCTCGGGCAATCGTTCGTGATCGACAATCGCGGCGGCGCCGGCGGCAACATCGCGGCGGAGCTGACCGCGAAGAGCGCGCCCGACGGCTACACCGTCATGATGGGAACGGTAGGCACGCACGCGATCAATTTGAGTTTGTATTCGAAACTGCCGTACCACCCGCAGCGCGATTTCACGCCGGTCGCGCTCGTCGGCGAAGGCCCTAACATTCTCGTCATCAACCCGTACGTGCCGGCGAAATCGATCAAGGAATTGATCGCGCTCGGCAAGGCGAACCCCGGCAAGCTCAATTACGGATCTTCGGGCTCCGGCACCACGGTTCATCTATCGGCGGAGCTTTTCAGCACCATGGCCGGCATAAAAATGGTGCACGTCCCGTACAAGGGCGCGACCGAGGCGCTAACCGCGTTGCTATCCGGCCAGACCGATCTCATGTTTGCGAGCCTCTCGTCGGCGATCCCGCTCGTAAAGAGCGGACGGCTGCGCGCGTTTGCCGTGACGGGCGCGCAACGCTCACCGTCGATTCCCGAAATGCCGACGATGTCGGAAGCGGCGTTACCCGGTTACTCGGCCTCTGCGTGGTTTGGTCTGCTCGGACCCGCCGGCATGCCGCCCGCCGCGGTCACCGCATTGAGCAACGCCGCGCTCGCCTCACTGCAGACGCAGGAAGTGAAAGACCGGTTGTTCGCCTCGGGTGTGGAGGTGCGCACCATGCCGCCGGACGAATTCGCGCGGTTTATCGATAGCGAAATAAAAAAGTGGGCGCTGGTCGTCAAAGCTTCCGGCGCAAAAGTGGACTGAGGTGCGGGATTCAGGATTCGGAATACTGGATTCAGCACAGCGAAAATACATGCGAATTGCATTGATCGTGTCGATGCGGCGCTTTCCGCCGCCTGTCTAATATAGCGCTGACAATTTCACGCCGCGAAACCCAAAAAAGCCGGGCTGCCCCGGCTTTTTATTGACACGACATCGCGCAATGCTAAAACCGGTAGAGCAGGCTCCCGGTGATCATGTTCACGTTGATTTTGCCGCTGATGCCGTCGCTCACGCGATAGCGTTCCCACTCGGCGCGCACGCCGACGTTCTTCGTGAAATCGAATTCCGCCCCCACGCCATACTTGTAGCTGACGAGATTCTTGCTCGGCGCCGGGTTGGGGATTGCGGCGGCCGCGCCCGTGCCCACGAACAGATCGCTCGTTTTCGAGGACTGCACGCCGAGCCGGGCGAGCAGCAAAAACCGGTCCGGCACGATAGGCGCGGTACCCACGACGTCGAAGTTCCAGCCGTTGGTGTTCTTGAGATCGCCGTGCACCGTGCCGGCGGGCGCCGTCGTCGCGTCGATGCTGAACTTGCCCAGCCTGAAATAGCCGGCTTCGGCCGCAATGTATTTATTGAACTGGTAGCCGAGGAACGCCTTGCCACTGGCGGGGTTGTTGCTGTTTGAGATGCCCGTCGCCGTCGCCCCGGTGCCGTTCAATACCGCGCTGACGGTGGAGTTGTCGACACTGCCGCGCGATTGGCCCGCACCCACGCCCAAGTACCACGTGCCGGTCGGTTCGGCGGCCGGCGCGCCCAATGCTGCCGTGGTCGCCAAGCCCAGGAGCGCGGACACCAGTATGTTGATCCAGAAATGCATGTAACCTCCGTTCGACGGCGCGTGCCGTCACCCGCAAAAGCGTAGTGTAACCGATATTAGGGCAGCTCTGATTAAGTCCGTTCGTGCTGATGTATAGAAGCCTGTCCTGAGGTATCGATGGGCGCGAGCACCACGTCTACCGGGCAAAACCGTTCACCCTTCTATACATCAGGGCGAACGGTTGAGCACCTAATCAGGGCTTCCTTAGGCGATCTCAGCGTCGTGGCTTGGGCAGGGCGCGGGTGAGTTCGGCGCGCACGATCGCCGCCCCCGCAGCGAGGGCTTTGAGCTTGCCGAGGGCGACCGCGCGCGGCAGCGGCACCATGCCGCAATTGGTGCACGGATAGAGCTTGTCGGGCGCGACATATTTAAGGGCGGCGCGGATGGTGCGCGCGACGTCCGCCGGCGTTTCGATCTTTTCCGTCGCCACGTCGATCGCACCGACCAGCACGTCCTTGCCCTTCAACAACCCGATCAGCTCGAGCGGCACTTTCGAGTTGCGGCATTCGAGCGACACCTGGTCAATGCTCGATTGCGCGAGCAGCGGAAAAGTGCTTTCGTACTGCCGCCACTGGGAACCGAGCGTTTTTTTCCAGTCGATGTTGGCCTTGATGCCGTAGCCGTAGCAGATATGCACCGCGGTCTTGCACTGGATGCCGTCGGCCGCGCGCTCGAGCGCTTCTATGCCCCACTCCCTGACGTCGTCGCGGTAGGCGTCGACATTGAACGCGGGCTCGTCGAACTGGATCACGTTGGCACCCAGCGCGGCCAATTCGCGCGCCTCCTTGTTGAGAATTTTCGCAAACGCCATCGCCAGCCGCGCGCGATCTCTGTAGTAGCCGTCATACAGCGTATCGATGATGGTCATCGGGCCGGGCAGCGTGTACTTGATCGGGTGATCGGTCGCCGCACGCAGGAGTCGCACGTCGTCGCTATGCACCGGACGCGGGCGCGTGACGGGGCCCGTGACCTGTGGCACCTTCGCGTCGTAGCGCTTGCGGATGTGCATGGTTACGAGATGCTCGAAGTCGATGCCCTTCAAGTGTTCGAGGTAGCCGGTGACAAAGTGACGGCGCGACTGCTCGCCGTCGGTCACGATATCGATGCCCGCCAGTTCCTGGTCGCGGATGGCGAGGCGTGTCGCGTCGCGCTTGGCTTCAATGAGCGCCGCTCCGTCCAGGAGCCACGGCGCCCACAATTGATTGGGCTGCGCGAGCCACGCGGGCTTGGGCAGACTGCCGGCGATCGTCGTTTGCAACAGCGGTTTTGTCACCCTGTTCCCCTCACGTCAAAAGCACGGCCCGCAATCAGGCGAGTGCGTCGTAAACGCGGCGCGCCGCCCCGAACAGGGCGCGATCATTGTCGGCTTTTCCGATGATTTGCGCGCCGACCGGCAGACCGTGCGGCCCCTTGAAGACCGGCATCGTCACCGATGGCACGTGCAGCGTGGTCCAGATGAGGCAGTTATTCGCGTTGCCGGTCGCATTCAACCCGACCGGCGCCTCGCCGGTCGCCGATGCCGTGAGCAGCACGTCGTAATCCGCGATGATCGCCGCGAACGCGCGCCGGCACTGCGCGGCGAACGCGCGCGCTTCACGATAGCGCTCGAAACTGCATTCCAAGCCGCTTTTGAGCCGGTTCTCGCGCAGCGTGGTGCTGATCTTTTCCCAATGATGCTCGATCTCGTAGGTAAAATTGCGCGCGAATTCATAGCTCGATATCGCGAGATGCGCGTCCATCAGCCGCTCGAAATCCGCCGGCAGATCGACGTCGCGTACCTGAAGTCCGGCGCGCGCGAGTTTTTGCGCCGCGTCTTCGAGCAGCTTTTGCGTATGCGGTTCGACTTGCGGCCACACATGGGTGCGGCAAAAACCCACGCGCAACGCGCCCGTGTGCTCGGGAACCGCTTGCGGCTGCACGCCGAGCAGCACGTCGCGGTACAGCGCGATGTCGTCGATCGAACGCGCGAGCAGCCCCAGCGTGTCGAGCGAACCCGCGGCTTCGCGCACGCCCGAGCAGCGCAGGTCGCCCCACGTCGGCCGGTAACCGAATACGCCGCAATACGACGCGGGGCGGATGGTCGAGCCGGTCGTTTGCGTGCCGATCGCCAGCGGCACCATGTGATCGCCGACGGCGGCGGCGGAACCGCTCGACGAGCCGCCGGGCGTGCGTGCGGGATCAAAGGTGTTCATCGTCTTGCCCGGATGGCGGTTGGCGAATTCGGTCGTCACCGTCTTGCCCATCAAGAGGCCGCCCGCCTTGCGGCCCAGCGCGACGCAGGCCGCCTCATTCTTCGGTTGATTGCCTTTGTATATAGGCGACCCATATTCGGTCGGCATGTCGCTGGTGTCGATAATGTCCTTGATGCCGAACGGCACGCCGATCAGCGGGCCGCGCTTGCCGCTCTTGTCCAGCGCGATCGCCTGCCTTATCGCCTGCTCGCGATCGAGGTACTGCCATGCCTGCACGTGCGGTTCGCGCAATTGGATGTGGTCAAGGCACGCGCGCACCACCGCTTCGCAGGTCGTCTGCCCCGCGTCGATCGCGGCGACGATTTCGGTTGCGGTCAGCTCGTTGAGCTTGGGCGATGTTTTTCTGAGCGGCAAATTCATGCAACACGTCCTTTATTGAGGCTTGATGCCGATCTCGGGTATGAGTTTACGATAGCGATCGTACTCGGCGCGCAACAGCTTCGCGTACGACGCGGGCGTCGTGTCCACCGCCGGTTCGCCGCCCTGGCGTTCGAAACGCTCGCGCGTATCCGGCCGGCGCAATATGCTGACGATATCCGCGCTCAATTTCGCGATCGCGGAGCGCGGCGTCGCGGCGGGCGCGACGAGCCCGAACAGGGTTTCGACTTCGGCGCCCGGCAGACCGGCTTCCGCCATGGTCGGCACGTCGGGCAGCTGCGCGAAGCGCTTGGCGCCGGTCACCGCGAGAGCGCGCAGCTTGCCCTCGCGCACGCCCGGCATCGCCGCCGGCGCCACATACACGACGTAATGGACGCGGCTGGCGAACAATTCGGTGTACGAATCAGCGACCGTCTTGAACGGCACATGCACGACATCGAGCGCGGCGGCGCGGTTGAAAATTTCCGCGGACAGATGCGCCGCGGTGCCCGCGCCTATCGAAGCGTAATTGAACTGGCCGGGTTTCGATTTGACCAGCGCCACGAACTCCTTCACCGTGCGCGCCGGCACGCCCGGCGCCACCGCGAGCACACTCGTGATCGACGACATCAGTGCAATCGGCGCGAAATCCTCGATCGGCCGGTACGGCGGCTTGATCTGAAAGAGCGGCGCCACCACCAGTGAAGACGAGGCCACGCCGATGTTGTAACCGTCTGGCGTCGACGTCGCGATGAGGGTCGCGCCGATCAGGCCGCCCGCCCCCGCGCGGTTGTCGGCGATCACCTGCTGCTTGTACATTTCCGACAACGCCTGCGCGACCGTGCGGCCGAAGTAATCGCTGCCGCTGCCCGGAGACGCGGGGATGATCATGCGGATCGGCCGCGCGGGGTACGTATCGGCAGCCGCGGCAAGCACCGTTGTCAACAATGCGCAACATGTCAGCGCCGCCGTGCTAAGCAATCTCATCATGGACACGCGACCTTTCGCAATTAACCGAGTGCAGAGTGTAAAACAAAAATGGACGCGGCGTTGATTCGGCCCGCACACGCGGGCGCCACCGCGAAACCCGCTACCCCCATCAAGGCGACGAACTTCAAGCCGCAGTAAGCAATCCGGATTGCGCGGGACACCGGTCCGGCGTAACGTATGAATGCAGCGCCGGAATGACGGGGCCCGCAACGGCAGCGGACCCGTGTTAGGTGGCTTTGTGTCAACTAATTTACTCACGAGCGAGGGTTCGTCATGGCAGGTGAGCGCACGGACACATGGGCTGCCGGCAAGCTCTACGAACCCTATGTGGGTCGTTGGAGCCGGCTCGTCGCCAGAGATTTTCTGGCGTGGCTTGAACCGCCGGCGCAACTGGATTGGTTGGACGTTGGATGCGGAACCGGCGCCCTTACCGAAGTCATCCTGCACCAGGCGCAGCCGCGGACCGTAAGGGGCACGGACCCTTCGTCCGGCTTTGTCAATCATGCAAAGGCGCATATCAGCGACCCGAGAGCGACGTTTGATGTTGCCGACGCTCAGTTGCTGCCCGTGGAGTCGGCGCAGTTTGATGCCGCAGTTGCCGGTCTCGTCCTGAACTTCATGCCTAAACCCTCTCTCGCCGTGCAGGAAATGGCCCGCGCCGTACGACCAAGGGGGGTGGTTGCGGCATACGTTTGGGACTACGCCGGAAAGATGGAATTGATGCGCTACTTCTGGGATGCAGCGGTGGCATTGGACCGTGACGCCTTCGAACTCGATGAAGGGCGTCGTTTCCCGATTTGCCAGCCGAGTGCTCTGGTCGAGTTGTTTACCCAGGCGGGATTGCGCGAAGTCCATGCGCAGGCGATCGATGTCCCCACTAGATTTCACGATTTCGATGATTACTGGACCCCATTCCTGGGTGGTCAGGCTCCCGCGCCCGGTTACGCGATGTCGCTAAGTGAAGAGCGCCGTGGGGCCCTGCGGGACCGAATTCGCGCCAACCTCCCAGTCGCAAACGATGGCTCAATTCAGCTCATCGCCCGGGCATGGGCCGTACGCGGTCACGTACTGTAGCGGACGACATTGCAGCCCAACCATCCGTTCAACGCCGACGCGCCGCAAGCGGCGCGCGGATCAACGGCACATTAGGAATCCAAATGGACTACCGGTGCCCGTCTTGCGGGGCGAATCTGGCAAAGCGAAAATTAAGTCACGCCGTCGTGGCTCGAATGGAGATGGATTGCTCCCACTGCACGAGCACGATCCGTCTAAATGTTCACCAGGCAGAGGTAGTGATCGTTGTGCTCAGCTTCGGGGCGTTCGTCGCACTGGCCGCATTTGCATATTGGTGGCAGCATCAGGGCCTGATGCTGTTCGCATTTGGCGCTGCAATGGTGGGCGCGGCGGCACTGCCTCTGCTCGAGCAGACCTACCTGCGATCGTGGCCGCGCTATGCATCGATGATTCAGAAGCCAAAACAGTAGCGGCGGCGGACGGGCCGCGCGCGGTATATTTACTGAAGAGCACACCGTCAAGCGGCCTATGATAGCCATGTAATGGTGGAAACCGAACGGAGAAATGCACGATGAAACTCTATGCCTCCCCCGCCAGTTCGTTCGCACGCAAGATCCGCGTCATGCTGATCGAGAAAAATGTCAGCCACGAAGTCGAAATGGTCAACCTGTGGGAGCCCAACGAACTGCAAAGGATTAATCCGATCGGCAAAGTGCCCGCGCTTAAGCTCGATGACGGACGCGTGCTGATCAGTTCTTCGCTGATTGCGGATTATTTGGACGGCAAGCATCCGAGTCCGCGCTTTATCCCTGCGGACGCCGACGGCCGCATCGAGGTCAGGCGCTGGGAGGCGATCGCCGACGGCACGATGGAAGCGGTGGGCACCAGCCTCTACGAAATGCGCTTCCACGACGAAGCAAAACGCAGTCAGCCCTGGCTCGACCGGCAGCGCGGCAAGATCGACGCCGGGTTCGCCGCGCTCGAAGGAATGCTGGGCGATCGCCCGTGGTGCGTCGGGAGCGTGGTCAGCCTCGCCGATATCGCAATTGCCTGCCACCTCGGCTTTATCACATTGCGTGCGCCACATTACTTCCCGCAGGATAAATATCCGAACCTGGCGCGGCTCTGGAAAACCATGGAAGCGCGTGAATCGCTGAAAAGGACAGTGCCGCCCCCGGGTTGAGGCGCCAAACACCATGCGTACAATTCGTGAGCGCCGCATGACTCCCGCCCGCACCTCGACACGCGGTGCGCGGCGCGATATACGGGGCACGGATCATTAATTTCGAACGGTCTGACGAGCGAACGCAGATGACTGCGCAACCGTCGCCTGGCTTCCGCGTCGCGGCCACCCGATAAGAGGAACATCATGGCGAAACCACTGGTTCGGCGGCAGGATCCCTATGTCGCGCTGACGAAAGATGAGTTTCGCGAGCGCTTTTTCGCCCGCTTCTACGATCCCGCTTTCGAGGCGGTGGCCGCAGAACTCGAGAAGGTCTTCGCGACGGCGTGGGACGGCTACATAAAGTATCGCAAGTCGCCGCGCGTGGCGCCGGCCGGGCCGGGCTTTGCAAAGCCGTCGAGCAAGCTGCCGGCCGAGTGGCTGGAGGCGCGCGAGCAAATCGCCGTCGCGCAGGCCCGCCAGCAGGACGCGCAATCGCCGTCGCGCATCCTTTTGATCAACGGCTCCACGCGCAGCGAGCACTCGTGCCCGGGCGAGATCTCGAAGACGCGGCGCCTCGCGCAGGCCGCGCGCTCCGCCATCGAATCGCTGCCCCAATATGAAGTCGATTTTCTCGACCTGTCGACGCTCGCCGACGAACCGTGGAAAGTCATCCATCCGTGCAAAGCCTGCGTCTCCACCGCGATGCCGTTGTGCCACTGGCCGTGCTCGTGCTACCCGAACCACGCGCTCGGTCAAACCAACGACTGGATGGCCGAGATCTATCCGCGCTGGGCCGCCGCCCACGGCGTCTTCATCCTGTGTCCCGTGCACTGGTACCAGGCGCCGGCGAGCCTGAAGCTCATGATCGACCGGCTGGTGTGCGCCGACGGCGGCAATCCGGACCCGACGACGACGCACGGCAAGGACCCGGTGCTGGCAAAGGAACTGGAACTGAAAGGCTGGGACTATCCGAAGCATCTCGCGGGGCGCGCGTTCGCCGTTGCGACCCACGGCGATGCGGCGGGCCCCGAGACCCTGCGGCGCGTGCTCGCGGAGTGGCTGACCGACATGGGGCTGGTGCAGGCGGGACGCAGCGCGGTGCTCGATGCGTGGATCGGCTACTACCGTCCGTACGCGACGAGCCACGAAGATCTCGATGCGGACCCGGACATTTTCGCGATGGTGAAGAACGCCGCGCTGTCGCTGGCAGCAATGGTGGCGCAGATCCGCACGGGACAGTACCGGCCGCCCGACGCAGACCTGCACAGCCCGCACGAGAAGTGATGGATCGGCATGGCAGCGGCCGCGCCGCGTGAGAAAATAAACGGGTCGCCATCGGGGATCCCGCGGGCGGCCTCGCAGCTTGCGCGCGAGGACCGATGTGATAGGGCACTATTGTGGATTTCCCAAAGGGGCAGAGGAAAAATTAGTGCCCATGCTGGCTTTCAAAGATGTATACCGTGAGGAGTCGAAAGAAGCTTTCGCTCCAGATCGGATGCGCGCTAGCGTGCGTCGCTGAGCTACAAGTGTTAATCACCCTATGAACGACACGACACACGAACCCAAAGACCACGCGAATGTCGTCGGCTACCCGCCGCTGATCGCGATCGCATACGCGGCGCTCGGCGGCGGGATACACTACTTGTGGCCGCGATCCGTGGCGCCGTGGCCCGTCGCGCTGACTCTCGCCGGCATCCTCGCGCTGGCGTCGCTATGCCTCGCGCTGTGGGGCGCTCTGCAATTGAAGCGCGCCGGCACCGCGATCGATCCATACGGGTCGTCGAGCGCCATCGTCACGTCGGGGCCGTACGCATATTCGCGCAACCCGCTCTATCTTGCGATCAGCCTGCTGTTCGCCGCGATCGCGCTGGCTTTCAACAGCGTCGCTATGCTCGCCATGATTCCGCCGTGGTTCGTCGTCATGCACACCGGCGTCGTGCTGCGCGAAGAAAAGTACCTCACGGCCAAGTTCGGCGCCACTTACGCTGCTTACCAGCGGCAAGTGCGGCGGTGGCTGTAAGCGGCGGCACGGCGCCGTCCAACGCCATAACGCCGGTCATCGCGGAGTAGAAATAACATGCCGACAAACAAACCGGGCACGGGCACCGAGCGGCTGGACCGCATCGTTGCGGAAGCGCGGCGCAACCGCGACGAGCGCGAAACGACTTACCGCGAACGAGCGCTCAAAATCTACCCGTGGATCTGCGGCCGCTGCGCGCGCGAATTCACCCGCGCGAACCTGCAGATGCTCACGGTGCACCACCGCGACCACAATCACGACAACAATCCGCCCGACGGCAGCAATTGGGAACTCTTGTGCATTTACTGTCACGACAACGAGCACTCGCGTTACCTCGATCAGGCCGGACGGCGGGAACCCGCAACGGGGGGCGCGGGCGAAGCGGCCGCGACCTACAAACCGTTTGCCGGTCTTGAGTCCTTGTTGAAAGACAAGAAGTAGCCGTTTTTTTCGCCGCGTGGCTGCTTGACCCTGCGCGACGCCGTTGCTTATGATACTTTCCGTCCTGGAGCCTGCCTAAGGAAACTCTGATCAAGTGCTCAACCGTTCGCCCTGATGTATAGAAGGGTGAACGGTTTTGCCCGATAGACGTGGCGCCCGTGCTTCTATACATCAGCACGAACGGACTTAATCAGAGCTCGCTAAGAAGCGGTGCCGAATTTACCCGTGAAAGGAATACGATGTCTGCACTCAACCTGACGATGGTTTCGCCGCTGGCGACTTATCTCGACGAAATGTCCGGCAGCAAGCTGGCGCCACGCCCCGCCACGCTCGACGGCAAGGTCTTGGGCCTGCTGCCGAACTGGCGGCCGTCCGCGATTCATATCCTGCGCTCGCTCGGCGATCTCCTGCAGGAGCGCTACAAGCTCAAAGCGGTGATCATGGAGCAACCCGTGCGCGAGCTGCCGCTGCGCGACGGCAAGCTGCTCGATACGATGAAAGAGCGGCTCGACAGCCTCGTCGAACGCTGCGACGTCGTCATCACCGCCAGCGGCGATTGAGGGTCGTGCACGACGTGGTGTAGCCACGTCACGCCCGCCCTCGAAGAACGCGGAGTGCCCGCGGTCATGATCGTCACCGACATGTTCTCGAAGTTCGCACGCCGCATGTCGTCGACGCAGGGCTTTCCGTACGTGGTGATTGCGGAAACGCCCAACCCGATCCGCCAGCTCGAACCCGCAGCGCTGCGCCCGCGCGCCGAAGCCATGATCCAGACCGTGATCGACGGCCTCACGCTGCCG
>JANNPG010000121.1:0-5343 GCA_031399805.1 Betaproteobacteria bacterium
CGCCGATGAAAATCAAGATGAGAAAACCATAAGATATACAGTATTCGCGAAACACCTTGTTCGTGATAATTTTTTCCGCATTGCGCGGTTCTGTAAATCGCTTTTCTTGTAGTTGACGTTATCTGCATTCATCGGCGTTCACTGCTGTCCAAATTAACCCGCATTGTCTTATTGGATGGTTGATTTTCCAAGGGGAAATGCACGAAATTGGTGGATTGCCATGTTAGCCCCCCTGGATGCTGTCCAAATGAATTCGTTCAAACAGGCAGTAGCGAAGCCTGAACCGGATCGGCAGGCGGAGCGTGTGATGGGCCGAAGGGCTGATCGATCCACGTCCACAAGTCGCGGTGGGTAAATAGATTCATCCTGAGCAGCGCCACCAGATTCGACAGATGCCAGCCAAACCGGGACTTCAATTGCAGAAACCTCAGCAGCAACATCGCGATCATTGCCGAGAACATCTGGGTTCTCACGGCATTGGGCGTGGTGCCGACGAAGGTCTTGACGCGCAGATTCTGCTTGATCGCCTTGAAAAACAGCTCCACCTGCCAGCGCTGCTTGTAGACGGCGGCAATGGTCGCGGCCGACAGTTTGAGATGATTGGTCAGGAACACCAATACGTCACCCGTATCCGCGGTGACGAATTCGATGCGACGCAACGGCTCGGGGCAGCTTTGCCGCGCCTCCCAATAGCGGTTGAACTGGATGATCTCGTCCTTGAGCACTCCGGTGCCCGTGCAGGCACGCGTCTCGATCACCGCATAGGCACTCGGGCGCTTCATCCGGGTCACAAAGTACACGCCTTCGCGCGTCCAGCGACCGAACAACGCGTAGTCGTTATAGCCACGATCCATAATCACGATGGTCCCCGGCGCAAAGTGCAGTTCATGGGCCACTTTCACCTCGTGGCGTCGGCCATCGGTGAGCACCGCAAAGCAGGGCAAATAGCCGTCATGGTCCAGCGCCAAGTGCAACTTGATCGCTCCCTTGGTGCGCCGAAATCGCGCCCAGTCGAACAACTTCAACGACAAATCGATCACGCTCGCATCCAGACTCACCAGTTTGTTCTTGAACCGAAACTTGCGCCCCCCCGGCTTAAGCTGCCCGCGCATTCTGCCGTACAGCGCATGAAACACCGCCTCGAAGAGCTGCCACGGCCGATTCGCATTCGCATAGGCCAGCGTCGATTTCCTCACCGCTTGCACCCCCAGATGCGACAGCTTGCCTTCGCAACTGGCCAGCCCTTGGCAGATCTCCTGCAAGCTGTTCGCTCTGCCCATCTGGCAGAACAACATCGCAACAAAATGATCCCACGAAGCAAAGCCGCGGCTATGCCACTCCGCGTTGGTCTGTTTCACCAGTGCCGCAAACTCGGTTCGCGGAATCAACTTGAGTATTTGGCTAAACAAGCTGCAAAATCCATTCACGTTGGGTCTCCTTTGTTGGTGGTGGCTGGAACGTTTGGCAAAACATTCATACCACACCATCAGGGATGGCCCAACGCCTTTCCTAATTTGGACGATAGTGAACGCGGATAAACGCCGATGTAATGGACAATGGTAAAGCGTGAAATTACCCATTTTCCCTTGCCCATTTCCGGTTCACTTGTGTTCGATCTTATCTGCGTTTATCGGCGTTTATCGGCGGTTCCGCACTGTTTTTTAGACCGCTTATCAATCACTCAGTCACCCATTCAACCATCATGTCATCCTCATTAATCCGCAAGCTGGCGCAGGCGCAGGAGCGGCTGCAAGCGGGGGACGCCGCGGGCGCCCAGGTCCTGTGCCAGGAGGTGCTGGCGCGCGCGCCACGCAATCCGGATGCGTTAACCCTCTTCGGCGTCATCCACCTCATAACCGGCCATGCGCGCGACGCCGTGCCGCCCCTGCAACAGGCACTGGCCGTTCAGCCTCGCCACGGCGCAGCCCTCGAGAATCTCGGCCTCGCCCACCTCATGCTCAGCGAGTTTGCCGACGCCGAACGCGCGCTCTCCAACGCCGCCGCCATTCCCGGCGCCCCGGCCTCGGTGTTCATGCGGTTGGGACTCGCGCTGCTCAACCAGGACCGGCACGTCGAGGCAGTGCGCGAACTCGAGCGCGCGCTCGACCTCGATCCACACAACGCCGATATCCATCTCAATCTGGGACAGGCCTGCGCTCAGTCGGGAGATCCGACTGCCGCGCGCCGGCATTTCGAGACGGCGCTGCGTCTTGACCCCGCTCACGCAGACGCAATGTTCAATCTCGGCGTGGTGTGCCTCAATGAAAACGAGCTCGATGCCGCCCGCCGGTGGTTTGAACGCGCGATGGCGCGAGCACCGCGCAACGCTGATGCGGCGGTCAACCTCGGCATCGTGCTCGGCAAGGAGCAGCGCTTTGAGCAGGCCATTACCATCTTTCGGCGCGCGCTCGATCTCGATCCGGCGCTCATACTTGCCCACGTGGGCCTCGCTTCCGCTTGCCTGGCATTGGGGTCGAGCTCAAAACAGGCGAGTTATCTGCAAGAGGCCGAAACGGCGGCACAACGCGCCCATACGCTCGATCCCGACGACGCCGAAACGTATAGGCTGCTGGCGGAAATAGTTGCCCTGCGAGGTGCGCGCGACGAGGTGATAAACGTCCTGCAATCGGGATATGAGCGCACCCGCGCGGGTAATCTGCTCGGCATGCTCCTGTTCAATCTGCGCTATGTGTGCGATTGGCAGAACTGGCGTGCGGCATGGCAAAACGTCCCGTCCCTGCTTGAGCAGAATGCGGAACTTGGCGCCCCATTTCCGCTAATGTGTCAACCGACCACACCGGCACAACAACTTGCCGTCGCCCGCCGCTGGTCTAAAGCAGAGTTTGCGCACCTCGTGCCCGAACCTGCGCTACGCAGCGTTGCAACACGCCGACATCAGCGTACGCGCGTTGGCTACCTGTCATCCAATTTCGGCGACCACGCCGTCAGCGATCTACTGGCGGAAGTGCTGGAGTCCCACGACCGCGAGCGCTTCGAGATCTTCGCCTATGCCTGCGGGCCCGACGATCACAGCCTCATGCGTGCGCGTCTGGTCAAAGCCTGCGAACACTTCGTTGACATCGCCAACGACCCTGATGACATCGCCGCTGCCCGCATCCGCAGCGACCACCTCGACATCCTGATCGATCTGAATGGTTACACCAGGGGGGCGCGCACCGGCGTGCTCGCGCGTCGACCGTGCGCGATACAAATCAACTGGCTCGGCTATCCATGCACCATGGGCGCTGACTTCATCGACTACCTGATCGCGGACGGCTTTGTCATTCCGCCGGGACAGGAAAGCGCCTACTCGGAGCGCGTGCTGCGGATGCCGCACTGCTATCTGCCGAACGATCGCCGACGTACTGTCGCCGCACCCCTTGCGCGCGCCGAGTACGGGCTGCCGGACGCGGGTTTCGTATTCTGCTGCTTCAATCAGGTCTACAAGATTACGCCGGAAATCTACGCCTGCTGGATGCGCCTGCTGCATAAGGTCCCGCACAGCGTATTGTGGCTGCCGGACGACAATCGCTGGGCAACCGACAATTTGAGCCGCGCCGCGCACGCCCACGGCATCGCGCCCGAGCGTCTGCGCTTTGCGCCGCGGGTTCCCGATCTGGCGCAGCACCTCGCACGCTATCGCGCCGCCGACCTTGCGCTCGACACCTTCCCTTATACCTCGCATACCACCGCATGCGATGCATTATGGTCGGGCTGCCTGCTGGTCGGATTGTGCGGGGACACTTTCGCGGCGCGCGTCTCGGGCAGCATCCTCAACGCGTGCAACCTGCCGGAACTCATCACCTATACGCTCGAGGATTACGAGCGGCTCGCGCTGCGTGTCGCCACCGATGCACCCTTCAGGGATGCGCTGCACGCCAAACTCGAATCCAGCAAGCTCACCGCGCCGTTGTTCGACTCGCGCGCATTTACCCGCGACCTCGAAGATCTTTACAGCGACCTCGCCGGCCGGCGGTGAATGGTGAGGGCGTCACCGATGCATTCGACGTGGTGCGCAGGCGCACCCTACGTGTTCCGGCAGTACCGTAGGGTGTGCGCCGCAAAGCGGAGCGCACCAACCTTGATACGCTTACCGGTGCGCAACCGATAATCCTCTCGGTTATCCGGTCAAGTTCTTCTCGGCGTTCATCGGCGGTTGCTTTGGATTTAGAGAAATCGAGGACGAAAAAAAACGGGCGCCGAAGCGCCCGTTTTCATGTTGCCTGATACAACTGATTAGAACGTGTTCTTCATGCTGACTGCGAACGCGTTCTGGTTTTGACCAGCAGCCGGAGGCGTGAGGCCGCCCAAGTTGTAACGCGCGTTGGAATCGTTGTCCAGTTTCACGTAACCGACCGTGAACTCGGTGCGCTTCGATGCATTGTAGACATACTGAACTTGCCATATGTCGCCGCCCGTTTGACCGGCGCCCGCGTTGGCAACCAGGTTGCCGACGAGACCAGCCGCACTGTTACCCCTCGTGCTGTTCGCTCTGGTGTAGCCGCCGCGCAGTGAATGCGGTCCTGCAATCGCCCACTGACCGGCCAGGTTCCACGCCGTGACTTTCATGTCGGTCGCTCCGCCAGCCGACATGTCGAATCTGCGGTCGGTGTAGAGCAGGCCCGCTTTGACCGGACCGAACTGATACGCTACGCCCGCCTGCCAGCCGGTGTCCTCGCCGTCGTAGAGGCCGCCGGCGGCGGAGAAGTTCTTATGTCTTTCATAGCCCAGGTTCAGGTAAAGCGGGCCGTTGGTGTAGGTGCCGGCTGCGCCCCACATGCGCGACTTGACGCCTGACCCACTGTTCAATTGAGCGATCGCCGACGTCGTGCTGCTTACGCCAAAAAAGCCCTGGAAGCCGCTGAATACCGGCGTGTCGTAGAACAGCGAACTGTTCTGGCGACGGCTGAATGCGTGCGCACTGGCGCCCGCGGTGAACGAACTCGAGTTACCGAACAGCATCGGGCCCACGCCCCAAATGCCGGTGTCCGACAAAATGCGCGCGGCGCCCGCGGTACGCTTCATCGGCATGTCCCAGTTACCGACATAAGCATTGCCGAACCGGCCTTTGACACCGATCGCGCTGTTACGGCCGCAGAAAATGCCTGCGCCGGGACCCGCGCCCTGCGAGCCGCGAATATCCGCGGTGCTCGCGCACTGGAACCATGCCGTCATGCCGCCGCCGAGCGCTTCTTCACCCTTGAAACCGACTTCCGAGCCCGGGCTTTGCATAATGTCCACATTGACCAGATCGCCTGATACACCAAGGCCTTGCTTCGCGTACGCATATTCCATGTACATCGTGCCGAAAATCTGCACGTTGCTGGCCTGCGCCAAAGCCGC
>JANNPG010000187.1:0-12731 GCA_031399805.1 Betaproteobacteria bacterium
GTGCACCAACACCCCCCGCCGGGACGTTTGGGGGGTTTTTTTTTTTAAAACGGCCACCAACTTTTTAATCGTGGCGGGGGCGCCCCCCCTTTTTTTTGGTTTTACCGCGGGGGGGCGGCCGGCGCTACGCCCCGGAGCAAGTCCCCTTGGGGACAACGCCGATCGTGTAACGTATGCTCCATTACCGCACGCCGTGAATCGGATCGACCATGGATTTGATCCTCCAAAGCGCATTCGGATTCATCGCGATTCTTTTTCTGGCCTGGCTCGCCAGCGAAAACCGCCGCGTGGTCGCGTGGCGCACGGTGATCGGCGGCGTGGTATTGCAAATCGCGTTGGCGGCGGCGCTGTTGAAGCTCGCCGTCTTCAAGCAGTTTTTCCTCGCGCTCAACGACGCGCTGCTGGCGCTTGAACGGGCGACCCAGGCCGGCACGTCGTTTGTTTTCGGTTACGTCGGCGGCGCCGCATTACCGTTCGCGGAGTCGGGGCCGGGTTCGAGCTTCGTGCTCGCATTCCGCGCGCTGCCGATCATCCTCGTCATCAGCGCGCTGTCGTCGCTGCTCTTTTACTGGCGCGTGTTGCCGTGGATCGTGCGCCGGATTTCGCGCGTGCTTGAAGCGACGATGGGCGTCGGCGGCGCGGTCGGGCTGTCCACCGCCGCCAATATCTTCGTCGGCATGGTCGAAGCGCCGCTCTTTATCCGGCCGTACCTCGCGCAGATGTCGCGCGGGGAGCTCTTCATCGTCATGACGTGCGGCATGGCCGGCATTGCCGGCACGGTGATGGTCATCTACGCGAGCATACTCGGCCCGGTGATTCCCGACGCGCTCGGCCACATTCTGACGGCATCGATCATCAGCGCACCGGCTGCCATCGTGGTTTCGGTATTGATGGTGCCGGCCACGGGTGCTGCGACTTCCGGGCAGCTAATGCCCGCGCAGCAGGCGTCGAGCAGCATTGACGCGATTACCAAGGGCACGCTCGATGGACTGGGCTTGCTGCTCAATATCATGGCGCTCCTCGTGGTGCTGGTCGCGCTGGTGACGCTCGCCAATCTCGCGCTCGAAGCGCTGCCCGCGTTCGACGGCAGGCCGGTCACGCTGCAGCGCATGCTCGGCGCGCTGCTCGCACCGCTCGCGTGGCTCGTCGGCGTGCCGTGGAGTGAAGCGCCGGCGGCGGGCGCGCTGCTCGGCACCAAAACCGTCCTCAACGAATTCATCGCCTACGTGGATCTCGCGCACCTGCCCGACGGCACGCTGTCGTTGAGAAGCCGCATGCTCATGACGTACGCGCTATGCGGCTTCGCTAACCTCGGCAGCCTCGGCATCCTGATCGGCGGGCTCGCCACGATGGCGCCGGAGCGCCGCGACGAAGTGGTTTCGCTGGGCATGAAAGCTATCGTCGCCGGCACGCTCGCCACCTGCATGACCGGCGCGGTGGTCGGCATGCTGTGGACGGACTAGAAAAACGAAAAGCAAAAATCAGCCGCCGATGAACGCCGATGAACGCAGATAAGGTCAAAAGCTTGAATCTTGCTTGCTTTTGTTTCTTGGATTTTCATCCGCGCTTATCGGCGTTTATCGGCGGCTAAAAATTGTTTTGGGCGTAGCGTCTAGCGTTTAGCGCACCAAGTAATCCACATTTCGCGAAACGCGCGTTCGACGTTGCGCGCACACATGCGGCCGTCGGCGTTGGGCGAGCGCGCCATCATGCCGCGCAGGTTCGTGCGCAGCTCGGCAAGCTGCGGCAGGTCGCGCGCCAACCGCGCCGCGATATCGACGTATGCGTCGCCGGTTTTCGCCACGAGTTGCGACAGGCCGACGTTGCTCAACATCGAGACGTCGGCGCGCGAGGCGTGCGTGGTTCCTGCGAGGACGACGACCGGCAAACCCATCCAGAGCGAGAAGCAGGTCGTGGTTGCGCCGTGGTAAGGAAACGTATCGAGCGCGATGTCCACGTGCTGGAACGCAGCGAGATATTCGTCGAATGGCAGCCGCGGCAGGATATCCAGCCGTGCGGGTTCCATGCCGCAGCCCGCGAAAAGCTCGCGCGCGCGCCGTTCGGCGGCAACCCCGCTCAACGCCATGACCCGCAGCCGCGCGTTCGGCACGCGTTGCAGTATGCGCGCCCATAACGCGGCTATCGTCGGCGTGATCTTGAATGCGCTGTGAAACGTGCCGAACGTGACGTAGCCGTTGGTCAGCGCGGGCAGCGGCGCGACCGCAGGCGTGCCGTCGGGCGGCCGCCACGCCATGTAGATGCCGGGCAGGCGCATGAGTTTTTCCGAGTTGAGGTGCTCGGTCATGCCCGGTGGATCGCACCAGGCGTCGGTAATGCGGTAACCGATGCTGGGCATGCCGGTCGTGCTCGGAAAGCCGAGCCAGTTAACCTGGACTGGCGCCGGCTTGCGCGCGAACGCGAGCAGGCGGTTATTGGCGGTATGCCCGCTTAAATCGACGAGAATGTCGATCACGTCGTCGCGGATCCGCTGCGCGAGCTGCGCGTGGTCGAGATCTATCGTACTGCGCCAGTGCGCGCCATGCGCCTTCAATCGTTCCGAATAGTCGTCGGGTCGCGCGACATCCGCATATAAAAATATCTCGAGTTGCGCGCGGTCATAATGCTCGATGACCGACTCGAGAAAAAAAGTCACCGCATGCTTGTGGATGTACGGCGAGACGAAGCCGACGCGCAGCCGGCGCGCGGGGTCGGGGTCGTTGCGGTGCGGCGGTGCCGCATCCTCCAGCGCGCGCGTGTGGCGCGCTGCCCACGCGCGGTGTTCGCCATACACGTCCACCGGGTCCTGCCGGTCGGAGTAGCTCAACATGCGCAAGAGCTCGCTGTGTGCGGCCGGGTTGGCGGGTTGCAGCGCAAGCGATTCGCGTATCGTCGCGATCGCTTCCTCGACGCGCGCCTGCTCGAACATGACGGTGGCCAGCGTATGTTTGAGCGCGGCGTGGCGGGGGTCGGCGCGCAAGCCGGCATGGCAGCATTCTTCCGCCTCGTCGTAGCGCGCGAGCGCTTTCAGGAGCGCAGCGAGCGTGCTCCACGCGTCGGCAAAATCCGGCTGCTGCGCGACCGCCGCGCGATAACTCTCGAGCGCGCCGTTGAAGTCGCCGGTTGCTGCGAGCACTTCGCCGAGACGGGTGTGGGCGAGGGCCGACGGCGCCAGCACGGTTGCGCGGCGCAAATGCCGGATGCCGTCCTGCGTGAGGCCCTGCGCGAACAGCGCCGCGGCGAGCAGGTTAAGGACGTCTGCGTGATCGGGTTCGTGTTCGAGCGCGGCGTGGCAGCGTGCGACGACCTCCTGATGCGCGCCCTGTTGCCGCAAGCGTAGCGTTGCCTCGATCCAGCGCGAGTCGACTCTTTCTGCGTGCGACGCGGAGTGCGGCGCGGCGGAGGCGCGCGAACCGAGCAGGCGCTTTAAGAGGCTGCCAAGCATTTGGAAGCGCGAGAACAGAAAAGCTTGGAAGCCGCCGATGAACGCCGACGAACGCCGATGCAAAAGGTAGCGCAGGCGACCTCGCCTGCTCCGTCAACGAATGCAGGCGAGTCGCCTGCGCTACGCCCCGGAGGAAGTCCCCTTGGGGGACAAGAAAGTGTCATTTGTTATTGATTTTATCGGCGTTTATCGGCGGCAAAAACTTGTTTTTAAAGTTTGATCAGGATGGATTCGCGGTTGCCGAGAACGACGAACGGCAATTCGCGCCTCGCGCAGAACTCGTCCCACGCTTTTTTGGCACCCGGACAAAAAATGGAGCCGTCGCAGATGATGACTCCGCCCGCATTCAGGCGCGGATAGAAGTATTCGAGCGCGGCGAGTGTGGGTTCGTATAGCGTGACGTCGAGGTGCACGAACGCCCAGTCGCGCTCGGGCAGTGTCGCAAATACCTGCGGAATCCAGCCCGCGCAAATGCCGACCTCCGGAAATTCACTGAAAAATCCGCGCACCAGTTCCGGCGAGATGTCCGCTTTCGCGACGGGGAAAAACGCTTCGCGCCGGTGCGCGCCGTCGGCGTCGCGCACGGCTATGAGGTCATGTTCGCCGGACGCGCTGGTGCCGACGAAGCTGTCGATCAGGTACAGGTCTTTGCCTTTGAACGCGGAATCGCGGCTGCGCCACGCGTGCGCGAGCAACAGCGCGGTCGCACCCCGGTAGGCGCCGCACTCCGCGCGTGCGCCGGGAAGCGCCAGTGTCGCGAAAAAATATTGCAAGAGGTCGCGGCGGCTTTGAAAGCGGTGAAAGACATTGAACGGCGTGACCGGCGTGCCGGTCTGCGCGAGGCAGTGTTGGTACAGATCGACGAAATTCTCGGTGCCGATGTTGACGTCGCGAAACAGAATGCGCAGGTGTGCGTCGACCGGCGCCGCGCCGTGCAGGCGGTTTAACGCGTCCTCGGTCTCGAGCGGGTATTCAACAGGGCCGGCGGCGCGCTCCGCCGCTCCCGGCTTGAAGGCGGCGAGCAGTTTTTGCAAGAGCATGGCGTGGGCGGCGCGCTGCCTCAGGTCAAAGGCACGTCGCCGTATTTCGCATATGCCGGCCGCACCTGCAAGCGCTTGTAATAGGCGGCGAGGTGCGGCAGGTTTTCGCGCTCCATATCCATCCTGAACCAGCGGTGGATGGACACGCCGACCGGAATGTCTCCCATCGTGAACGTGGCGCCCGTCACGTACTGGCGGCTGGCGAGATGCGCGTCGAGGATGGCCATGCTCGCGGCCAGGCCCTTGCGCGAGGTTTCGACCAACGGCATGTCGCGTTTCGCAGGCTCCGTGCGCACGAGATTCCAGAAAATCGGCCGCAGGTTCGGCCACACGGCGGTCGCGTTCCAGTCCATCCAGCGGTCGGCATCCGCGCACGCTTTGGCGTCGGACGGGCACACGGAGCCCAGACCGTGCTTGCGTGCAAGATAGCGCACGATCGTCTGTGATTCCCACAGGACGAACCCGTCGTCGTCGATCAGCGGCACCAGCGCGTTGGGATTCATCGTCTTGTACTCGGGCGTGTTGTTGACGCCGAACTGCAGTCCCGCGTCGATGCGCGCGAATGGGAGATTGAGTTCGCCGCAGCACCACAGCACTTTCTGCACGTTGATCGAATTGGTGCGGCCCCAGATTTTCAGCATTTGACGTAACTCCTCGTGGTATTCAACTATTGATTCAGAACGGAAGCGCGTAGTCTAGCTTGCCTCGCCTTGCTCGGCAAAGTGACTATGCTTAAATCAAAAATCAAAAGAAAAAAGTAGCCGCCGATAAACGTCGATAAACGCCGATGAACGCCGATGAAAATCCAAAACATACGAGCAAACGAGATTCAGGCTTTTGAACTTATCGGCGTTCATCGGCGGCTACGACCTGTTCTTGGTATGGCAACCGTAGCCTGGATGGAATGAAATGAAATCCGGGGATGGGTTCTTGCGGGTAAATGACCCCGGCCTCTGCTTCGCCTCATCCGCGCTACGTTTGCTGAATCAGCTGCTGGACGCCTCCGCGTGCAATCGCAACCCCAAGGCATTTACCACCTTGAGAATTGTGTCGAAGTCGGGACTACGCTCGCCGGAGAGCGCTTTGTAAAGACTTTCGCGAGACAGGCCGGTATCACGAGCCACCTGTGCCATGCCCCTGGCGCGTGCAATATCGCCCAGCGCCTTGGCTATGAACGCTGCATCTCCATTCGCTTCATCAAGGCAAGCTTCCAGATATGCGGCCATTTCTTCCGGCGATCGAAGATGCTCAGCGACATCGTAGCGAGTAGTCTTTGTTTTGCGCATCATGCACTCCTAAAGGTTGCGTGCGAGGCGCAACGCAGCTCAGGAAGCTTGCGCAGTAACGTGTTGGTTGAAAGCGGTGAAGAACTGCTGGGCGAGCTTCTTGGCCACGCCGTCCACCAGCCGCGAGCCGACTTGCGCGAGCTTGCCGCCGATGGTGGCTTTCGCCGCGTAGGAGAGCGTGGTGTGTTCGCCGGACGGTGTCAGCGTGACGCGTGCCTCGCCTTTGGCAAAGCCCGCAACACCGCCCTGGCCCTCGAAAATCAGGGTGTAGGCATTGGGTGCGTCGACGTCGGTCAGCGTGATCTTGCTTTTGAATTTCGCGCTGACCGGTCCGACTTTGGCCGCCATGGTGAGATGGAATTCGGAGTCCGAGATTCTTTCCATCGTTTCGCAGCCGGGGATGCAGACTTGCAGCACCGCGGGATCGCAGATCGCGTCCCACGTTTGCTGCTGCGGTTTGGGTATGAGTTGCTGGCCGATGATTTCCATAGTGCGCGGTATGTTACCTTGCGCGCGCCGGCGGCGCGAGTTTATTCGATCCGCTAGCTTTTGTTCGCCTGGCCCGCCAGCACGCATTCGCGCGCGAGCTTTTTCAATTCGTGCGAAGCAGCGACTTCGTGGTCGCGCACGAACGCCTCATGATTTTTCTCGACATCGACGAGCCGGTAAACGTAGTTGACCATCAGGCCGGCCGCGTGCTGCATACCCTGCCTGGACGTATCCGCGAGCCAGTCGAGGCGATCCATGCGCGCGCCATTGCCGAGATGAAAGCGCGCGACCGGATCTAGCGGCTCGTCGTCCTGTTTCGCCGAGAGCAGATAGTACGCGCACAATTTCATCAGCTGCGGCCGCAGGCGCGCGGCAATTTCCGCATCCGTGAACCAGTCCTGCTCCTTGAGGCGCGCGAGGTCCGGCAGGACCTCAGGTTGGTCGCGGGCAACGCCGGCGAGCCACGCGCGAAAGCCGGGAATCGGTGACAACGTGGCAAATGTTTTCATGCGCGGGAACTCGCGTCCAAGTTCGTGCACGACCTGCTTGATCAGGAGGTTTCCGAACGAAATGCCGCGCAGCCCGTCCTGGCAGTTGGTGATCGAATAAAAAATCGCGCAGTCCGCGCGCGCCGGGTCGGATTCCCCAGACTCCGGATCGAGCAGCGGCGCGACGGAATCGCTGATGCGATCGGTCAGCGCGACCTCGATAAAAATCAGCGGATCGTCGGGCAGGGCCGGATGAAAAAATGCAAAACAGCGGCGGTCGGCGGCGAGCCTGCGGTGCAGGTCTTTCCAGCCTGTGATTTCATGCACCGCTTCGTACTCGATCAGCTTCTCGAGCATGATCGCCGGCGTGCGCCAGTCGATGCGCTCAAGACGCAGGAAGCCGCGGTTGAACCACGAACTGAACAGGTGCACAAGATCCGCGTCGACGCCGACCCACTGCGGATTCGCCTTGATTTCACGCAGCATCCGGCGCCGCAGGTCGACCAGCGTGGCAGTGGCGCCGGGCGCAACGTTCAGCCGCCGGAACAACTCCTGCCGCGGCGGCTCTACCGCGCTCTGCAATGCAATCAGGTTTTGCGGGGCCGCGTCCTGCGCGTAAGCGGCCGCGGCATCAGCAATCGCCGCCGGATCGGGCGAAAACTCGGCGGCGAGCAGATTGATAAACGGTTTGAGCGCATTGGCCGGCAGCGCGTCGTACGCGGCAAGCGCGTCGCGCGCGAGCGCCGCGCCGGATACCTCGCCGCGTTCGGACAGCAGCGCGTGGCACAATGCGGCGACGTCGCGCGCTTTGCGCTCGGCGGTACGTGCGCTGTCGACGGGGGCGGCGACCTTGCGCAGCAGGTTTTGGAGGAAGGCAGGTGTTTTCATCGGATCGGCGTAGCGGTGACCGGCGGTTTCAGGTGCGTGCCCCGAAATTCCCGGGCGCGGGACCGCGCACGCGGATGATTGGCGGTGAAGCCGATGCTAGCCGATGCGTGGGACGCGCGCAACCGCGCGGCGCGCGCTTGACCCCTTGCGGATCGTGCACTAATCTAGTTCTTTACAGCGCACTTCGGTGCGCGCGGCAAATCGCCTGAAAGGTTCAAATTGGACAGCGTCGATACTGAAGTTCTCAAATCCGCCGTGGCCTGGCTCGATGCCGGGCACAAGGCGACGCTCGCGACCGTTATCCGGACGTGGGGCTCGGCGCCGCGTCCCGTCGGCGCCATGCTGGTAATACGCGACGACGGGCACGTGGTCGGCTCGGTATCCGGCGGCTGCGTCGAGGACGATCTGATCGGGCGGGTCAAAGCGCATAGCGCGCCGCAACCGGCGACGGGCGGCAAACCCGAAATCGTTACCTACGGCGTGACCGCGGACCAGGCCGCGCGCTTCGGTCTGCCGTGCGGCGGCACTCTGCAGCTCGTGCTCGAGCCGGTGCGGGCGGAATCACAATTGAAGGAATTGCTGGAAACGATAGGGCGGCACGAACTCGTGGCGCGCTTTCTCGACATGGAAACGGGACAGGTGAAGCTGCAATCCGGGCGCTGGTCTGACGTGCTCGAGTTCGACGGCAAGGTTTTGAAAAGCATCCACGGGCCGCGCTGGCGCTTGCTCATTATCGGTGCCGGGCAGACGTCGCGCTTTCTCGCGCAAATGGCGCAGGCGCTCGACTATCAAGTCACGGTGTGCGATCCGCGCGAGGAGTACGCGGACGAATGGAACGTGCCGGGTGCGACGCTCGTGCGCGGTTACCCCGACGACGTCGTGCTGCAGACGAACCCGGATCCCCACCTTGCGGTGATTGCGGTCACGCACGACCCCAAGCTCGACGATGCGGCGCTCACCGAGGCGTTGAAGTCGCCGGCGTTCTACGTCGGCGCGCTTGGCTCCCGGCTCAACAACGAGAAGCGCCGCGTACGGCTTGCCGACTTCGATCTGTCCGCCGACGAGATCGCGCGCCTGCACGGCCCGGTCGGATTGCGGATAGGCAGCAAGACGCCGGCGGAAATCGCGGTGGCGATCGTCGCCGAGATGACGGCGGTGCGCCGCGGCGTAAAACTCGCATCGATCGGCGCGCCGGCCGCCGCCCCTGTAGCCAATACCGATCCGCTCGCCTGCGGGTCGTGAAAACGGGTACGCGTTTAGCCGCCGATAAACGCCGATCAGAACTTCCCTGTCAGTTTCTCTCGCAGTTTTGGGTAACTCCGCGTTCATCGGCGTCTATCGGCGGTTGCGACAGGTTTTAAGAATCGCTTCCGGCCGCCCCGCGCTTGCCGTTTTGCACACGCTGGTCGCAATTCTGCTGTTGCATGCGGAATTCGTGCACGCGGCCGACGACCCGCTTATTGCCAATGGCGTGTTTCTCGTCGCCAAGCCCGATCTGCCCGATCCCAATTTCCGTGAAACAGTCGTGCTGATCACGCAGCCCGTGCCCGGCGGCGGGCCGCTCGGTGTGATTCTGAACCGGCCGGCGGGTGCGCGCCTCTCGGCTGCATGGCCCGAGGCGGGCGTGGTGCCGGATGAATTCGATCAGCTTTACCGCGGCGGGCCGGTTGCGCGCAACCAGGTGATTTTTCTGGTGCGCAGCAATGAGGGCGTCGCGAACGGCCTGCGCGTGCTCGACGATGTTTACCTGAGCGGCGATCCCGCTTTGCTCAAAAAGATCGTCGCCGCGGAAGTGAAAGTAACGTCACTACGCGCGTACGCCGGCTACGCGGGCTGGGCGCCGCGGCAGTTGCAGGCCGAGATCGCGCAGGGCGGCTGGTACCTGGTTCCGGCGGATGCGGACATCATATTCGCGGCGGATGTCGCGACGATGTGGCCGCAGTTGATCCGGAAAATTACGCTGCGTAACACGCGGTTTGCACCGCCTGGCGACGCGGGTCATCGCAGTGCTCGTGGCGTGTTGCATTCGTCGGTAGCGGGTGCTGATTGAGGGAGTCGTATGTTCGCGGCATGGTATGAAAAAAACGGCCCGGCGGCCGATGTAATGAAAGTCGGTGATTTGCCCGACCCGGAGCCGGCAGCCGGCGAGGTTCGCGTGCGCTTGCGCGCGTCGGCCGTCAATCCGTCGGACGTGAAGGCGCGCGCCGGCAGCCGGCCCATACGCTGGCCGCAGCTCGTTCCGAACAGCGACGGCGCGGGCGTGATCGATCGCGTCGGCGCGGGGGTGACGTCGCATCGCACCGGCGATCGTGTCTGGGTCTTCAACGGTCAATGGGACCGCGCGCACGGCACGAGTGCGCAATACATCGCGCTGCCCGCGGCGCTGGCGGTGCCGTTGCCGGAGTCGTTAGCGTGGGAAGAGGGCGCGTGTCTCGGCATTCCGGTCATGACCGCGCACCGCTGCCTGTTCGCGGATGGCCCGATTGCCGGCAAAACGGTACTGGTGACGGGTGGCGCCGGTGTGGTCGCGCATTACGCGATCCAGCTCGCCAAGTGGGCGGGCGCAAAAGTCGTCACGACTGTGAGCTCCGATGTGAAAGCAGCGCACGCGCGGGCGGGCGGGGCGGATGTGACCGTTAATTACCGCACTGAGAATGTCGTCGAGCGCATACGCGCCGAGTTGGGCGGTGTTGACCGCGTGGTGGATGTCGATTTCGGCAGTAACCTGCCCATGACATCGCAGGTGCTGCGGGCGAACGGCACGATTGCTTCGTACGCATCGATGGGCGAAATGGAGCCGAAATTCCCCTACGGAAATTTGTTCCAGTTGAACCCGACGCTGCGCCCGGTGTTCGTTTACACCATGCCGGACGCAGCGCGGGCGCAGGCGCATGCCGACATCGCGCGCTGGCTGCGAGACACGAAACCGGTTTTTGCGATCGCCGCGCGCTATCCGTTGCGGGAGGTGATCAAGGCGCATCTCGCCGTCGAACGCGGCGAGAAGATCGGGCACGTGATTCTCGGCATCGGTTGAGGTGATTGTCTTCCAATCCGCGCCCACTCAATTGAGCGGGCGTATGCGACGAACCCGTGACTCAGGCGGTCATTACCTTGACGTGCCCTTGCTTGCCGTATTTGAGAATCCGCTTGTCGCGCGTGACGATGACGGCGTTTTTCAGGCGCGCGGTTGCCACCAGAAAGCGGTCCGCGGGGTCGGCGTGGAAGTCGCCGGGCAGCACGCAGCTTTCAATAGCGATTTCCGGCTCCAGCCCCACCAGCACGAACCCCGGGCGGTTGAGCGCCGTTTCAACCCACTCGTGCACTGGCATTCCCAAGCCGATGCGGCCTTTGCTTGCCAGCAACGCGATCTCCCAAATTGAAATCACCGACACACCGAGCGGCGCACCGCGCGCGGTTTGTTCCAGCCTGGCGGCGGTTCTCGCCGCCAGCCGGCCTTCCCGGCCGCGGACCAGCCAGAACCATACATGGGTATCGAGCAGATGACGTGGCGTCTCAGCCACGGCGGCGGGCCCGACCCTTGTGCGAATTCTTGCGTGGATAGAGATTCGGCTCGGTTTCCGTTTCGGTCTCCCATTTGACGTCGAGGGGCGCCAGAAGATCGCCCTCGTAGGTCACGGTTCCGGCCATGCAGCCGAACAACGGCTTGCGCGGCGCGGGCTCCGCCGACACGAGCTTCGCGACGGGCTTGCCACGCTTGGTGATGGTGATCGGCTTGCGCGTTTTTGCGACTTCGTCCATGAGCATCAGACACTTGGCCTTGAATTTCGCGGCGGAGATTTCCATGGGGGTTCCTTTCATGACCATATCTTATAGTCATGAGCTTACCCGCTCTCTGCCGCTGCCGCAAGGTCAGGGAATTCGTTGCTACTCGGCAAAGAATTCCCTGACCTTGTAGTTCCGGCCACGCTGCGCGCTTAACGTGCCCGCGTTTGCCGGCACGTTAGCCTATACTGAAAAGTCCACCGTCATGAATCAAAAAATTCGCGGACTTTTTCCATCCACGACTTGGCGCGCGGATTGTGCGTGCCTGCGTCCTTGACGTTGATCGCTTCGAGTTCAGCGAGGAGTTCGCGCTGGCGCGCGGTGAGGTTGACCGGTGTTTCGACGACGACGTGGCACATGAGGTCACCGTGCGTTGACGAGCGCACACCCTTGATGCCCTTGCCGCGCAGGCGGAATACCTTGCCGGACTGCGTTTCCGACGGGATCTTGATCTTGGCGTAGCCGTCGAGCGTCGGGATTTCGATTTCGCCGCCGAGCGCCGCGGTGGTGAAGCTGATCGGCATTTCGCAATGCAGATCGTTATGATCGCGCTGGAACACCGTGTGCGCTTTCAGGTGGATCACCACGTAGAGGTCGCCGGACGGGCCGCCGTTGACGCCGGCTTCGCCCTCGCCCGACAGGCGAATGCGGTCTCCCTCATCCACACCCGACGGAATTTTGACCGACAGCGTCTTGTGCTGCTTGAGGCGTCCCGCGCCGCGGCAGGTGACGCACGGCGACTGCACGATCTTGCCGGTGCCATGACATTTCGGGCATGTCTGCTGGATCGAGAAAAAGCCCTGCTGCATGCGCACCTGGCCGTGGCCGTCGCAGGTCGTGCACTTGACGGGCTGGGTGCCCGGCTTGGCACCCGTGCCGTGGCAGGTCGCGCATTCTTCGAGCGTCGGAATGCGGATCTTGGTTTCGGTGCCGCGCGCCGCCTCTTCGAGCCCGATCTCGAGGTTGTAGCGCAGATCGGCGCCGCGATAGACGTTGGAGCGGCCGCGGCCGCCGCCGAAAATATCGCCGAAAATATCGCCGAACGCGTCGGCAAAACCGCCCATCCCGGCGGCGCCGGCCGCCGACGGATCGACCCCCGCGTGTCCGTACTGATCGTAGGCCGTGCGCTTGCCCGCGTCCGACAAGATCTCGTATGCCTCTTTGGATTCCTTGAACTGTTCCTCGGCTTTCGGGTTGTCCGGATTACGGTCCGGATGGAATTTCATCGCGAGCTTGCGATAGGATTTCTTGATGTCGTCATCCGACGCATCGCGATTGACGCCCAGCACTTCGTAGTAGTCTTTTTTGGCCATTT
>JANNPG010000215.1:0-2765 GCA_031399805.1 Betaproteobacteria bacterium
CTCGGCGGAGTACTGCAGGATGGCCTGCAGGTCCTTCGGGATGGTGGCCCACTTTTTCTTGTTGAAGGCGATCTCGAAGAATTCCATCGCCTGGTGGTAGCTGCCCATCATGTAGTTCTTGATTACGTCCTGCGCGCCGAAGCGCATGTCGGAGGTCGGGTTGTTGAACTCGAACGCATCGATCACGCCCTTTTCCAGCGCCGGAATGATTTCGCCTCCGGGCAGCTGGGTCACCTTCGCGCCCATCTCCTGGAACAGGTCCGCGGCCAGGCCGACCGTGCGGTACTTGAGGCCCTTCAGTTGCTTGGCGTCCGTGATCGGCTTCTTGAACCAGCCGAGCGGCTGGGTCGGCATCGGCATGGCGAAAAAGCCGACCACGTCGAGGTGGATCTTCTCCAGCAGTTCGTTGTAGAGCGCGAGGCCGCCACCGCGATAGATCCATGCCATCGTCTGGGGGGCGTCGCAGCCGTTGATCGGTCCCGAACCGAAGAGCGAGGCGACCTTGCTCTTGCCATACCAGTACACCGGCACGCTGTGGCAGCCATCCAGCACGCCCTTGCTGGTCGCATCCATCACCTCGAACGGCTTCACGACGGCACCGGCTATCAGGTAGTCAATGCGCAGGCGCCCGCCGGCCATTTCATTGACGCGCTTGACGTACTCCTCGGCCATTTCGTTGAAAATGTCCTTGGCGCCCCAGGCGCCCTGCATTTTCAGGACGATGGGGGTCTGGGCTACCGAGATCATCGGGAAGCCGGCGATTGCGGCGCCGGTTGTCGCAGCAGCAGCGCCGGTCAGAAACTTGCGGCGCGTTACGTCAGGCTTGGCCAGCGTACTTTTTTTAAGGTCTTTACTCATCATGCCTCCTAGATGGCTCGAATGGTTGGACTACGAATTCGTTACAGGGCAGAGAAACTTTATTTTTGTCAGTGCCTTAAAAACGCGCAGTGCCGCCTTGCAACAGGCCGACAATCCTATACTGGGATATGCGCAAAATCAAGCTGGTTACGGGTGAATAAGCAAGGAAACGTCGCCCCCTATTCCGTAGCCGACCGCATATTAATGCTTACAGCACCCTTACGGGCGCGCTTTTAACAGCCACGAACGATTTTCATTCCGGGCGGGCTAGCGCACCGGCGCGATTTGCGCTGCCGGCTTTGATTTATGCGGCTCGTTCGGCTGCCAGCCCGCACGCTGACAGCCGGATTACCCGCTTCAGGGCACGAGGACGATATGCACGCGGTACGGCCCGTGCGCGCCCAACACGAGGGTCTGCTCAATGTCGGCGGTGCGCGAGGGGCCGGAGATGAAATTCACTGCGCGCGGCAGCAGCGCGATGGAGCGAGGAGCAGGGGCCCCGCCCCGTGGGGATGCGACCGTGGAGACGCGCCCGACACCCGCGGGAATTCCCATCGCGTCAGTACCCGCTCCCGGGTCGCACCTGCCCGCTTCGCCGGCAGGCACTGCTCCGCCGTCCGCGGGTGTGCCGTGCTCGCTGCGCAGTAACGCCCATGCATCCTCCATGCCGCGCACAATGCGGCCGGTGCGCACCACCGCGATATGCGTTTCGGGCAGGAGGCTCGTCGTCGCCGGTGTGCGCGGTCCCGACAAAGTCATCAGCGTGCCGGTCTCGGCGATCGCGCAGAACGCGCCGGTGATACCGACGAGATCGGAGCCCGCGGCCGGGCGCGACTCGATGCTGATGCCGGCCGCCTGCCATTCGAGTTCAAACAGCTCCGGCCAGCACACCGCGCTTTTCGGCAAATTGTTCTGTTCGAGGTAATGCGCAACCGCGCGCGGCACTTCCGCCATCCCGCCGACATGATCGACGGTAGTCGATAATTTCACCGCGCACGCCGAAAATCCCGCGACCACATCCGCCTCGGATTGCGGGCGCGGGCCCGGCGGATGGGAACCGATATGCGCGGCGACGGCTGCGCGTTCCTGCGCGTCCGGCGCGCCGGTCCGGCCCTGGGCTGCGCGGATACGCGAAAGAATGTTGTCTCGAGCAGTCATTTATTTAGTGAGGCGTGAGGCGATAGGCGTGAGGCGGGAAAAACCGGTTTTCCCCCTAACCCCTCACGCCTCACGCCTTTCGCCTTTCGCACCTCTCGCTCGGCTCAGCCAAGCGTAGGCATATTGAAACCCTGCGGCAGCGCATTCGCATCCGGCCACCGCGTCGTTACCACTTTGCCGCGCGTGTAAAACCGCACGCCTTCCATGCCGTGCACGTGCTGATCGCCGAACAGGGAATTGCGCCAGCCGCCGAACGAGAAGAACGCGATCGGCACCGGGATCGGCACGTTGATGCCGACCATGCCGACTTCGATCTCGCGCTCGAACTTGCGCGCCGCACCGCCTGAGCGCGTGAACACCGCAGTGCCGTTCGCGTAGGGGTTCGCGTTGATCATGCGAATCGCTTCGTCGAGCGTTTTCACGCGCAGCACGATCAGCACCGGCCCGAAGATTTCGTCCCTGTATATCGTCATCCCGGGCGTGACGTGATCGAACAGCGACGCACCAAGGAAAAAGCCGTCGTCCCGGCCTTTGAAACCGCGCCCGTCGAGCACCAGCTTCGCGCCTTCCGCGACCCCCTTGTCCACGTAGCCGGCGACTTTGTCGCGGTGCACGCGCGTGACGAGCGGCCCCATGTCCATCTCCTTGCCGTCGATCTTGCTGTCGCCGGCGCCGATTCTCAATTTGGCCGCTTTGTCCGTCAACTTCGCGACCAGCGGATCGGCCGCCTCGCCCACCGCCACCACCGC
>JANNPG010000224.1:0-2919 GCA_031399805.1 Betaproteobacteria bacterium
TTCATCAGGCCGATATTGCCTTCCTGGATGAGGTCGGCCTGCGGCAGGCCGTAGCCCAGATAGCCGCGCGCCACGGAGACCACCACGCGCAGATGGGAAACAATCAATTGCCGCGCCGCATCGAGGTCTTCATGGTCGCGCAAGCGCCGCGCCAGATCGCTTTCTTGCTGTTGCGACAGGATCGGAAAGCGATTTACGGTCTGGATATAACTATCCAGACTGCCGGTCGCGGACGGTATCGGTAAGTTGTAGCTCGTCATCGTTAATCCCTCTCTGAACGAATTTTAGCACTCTCGGTGTAAGAGTGCCAAGCGTCCGGAAAGTTCCTCCGGCCGGACTCGATTCAGAGCGCGGGAAGATGCGTAAAAATATCTTTCAAACAATTACTTGCCGGCGGCTGGCTCAATCAGCGCCAAGTGCCGGCCGACGGACAGCCAGGCGCCGAACCAGCCCAGCGCGGCAGGCAGGAGCAGCAGGGTCATGCTGTCGGCGGGGGTTAACTGCCGGAGCTGAAAGAGCGACGCGTAGACATGCGACAGCTCGCCCAGATTGCGGTTCACGAGCCACACGCCGCCGCTGACGATCAGCCACGCGACGGCGCCCCCTGCGCATCCCTGCAGCGCGCCGTAGTATAGAAACGGCCTGCGGATAAACGCGTCGGTGGCGCCGATCAATTTGATCACTTCCACCTCTTCGCGCCGGGTCAGGACCTGCAGGCGTATGGTGTTGAAGGTTACCGCGATCAGCGCCAGCGCAAGCAGGCCGCCGAGGAACGAAACCGCCAGGCGGCCGAAGCGCAGCGTGGCGTCCAGCCGCCGTGCCCATGCCGCGTCGAGCTGCGCGTGGGCGACGCGCGGCCACTGTCTGATCTCGTCGCGCAACGCGTCGAGCGCCTGCGGCGTGCTGTCCTTGGCATTGACGATGAATGCATCGGGCAGCGGGTTCTGCGGCAGGCCATCGATGACGTCCGCGAGTCCGCTCGACTGCTTCAATTCCTGCAGCGCCTGGTCGCGCGGGACGAAACGATAACGCTGCACGCGCGAATTCTGCTTCAGCCGCGTTTCGATTTGCGCGAGCTCGGCGCGGCTCGCGTCGAGCGCCATGAACGCGCTGATCTGCGGTTCCGGCGCCAGCTCGCTTGAGGACGCCTGCAGGTTGTCGATAATCAGATAGAGCCCGACCGGCAGGCTTAACGCGATCCCGATCACGGCGATGTTGAGCGTGCTGGCCAGCGGCGTGCGCGCGAGCTTCGCCAGCGTTGCGACGAAGCAGCGCGCATGCTGGGCGAGCCAGGCCGTCATGCCGTCTGCGCCAACGCGCCGTGGCTAAGCGCAATTACCCGGGGTGCCAGCCGCGCGAGCAGTGCCTGGTCATGAGTTGCGACGACCACCGTAACGCCGACCTGATTGAACGAGCGGAACAGCTCGCCGATTTCAGCCGCGTAATCGGCGTCGAGATTGCCGGTCGGCTCATCGGCAAGCAGGATGGCCGGGCGGTGGACTATCGCGCGCGCAATGCACAAGCGCTGCTGCTCGCCGCCGGAGAGCGTGATCGGCAGCGCTTTCTCGTGGTTGAGCAGCCCGACCTTGTCGAGCGCCGCGCGCACGCGGCGCGCCGCGTCCTTCGCGGGATAGCCCGCGATCTCCAGCGGCAGCGCAACGTTGTCGAACGCGCTGCGATCGAACAACAGCTTGTGATCCTGGAAGATGAGTCCGAATTTGCGCCGCAAAAACGGCACGGCGCGCGGCCGCAGCGTGCCGACGTTCTGACCGTTGACGACAATGCTGCCCGCAGTCGGCCGTTCGATCGCAACCAGCAGTTTGAGCAAAGTCGTCTTGCCGGCGCCCGAGTGTCCGGTGATGAACGCGAGCTCGCCCGTTTCGATGGTGAATCCCACGTCTTGCAGCGCCTGGCGTCCGCCCGGGTAGCGTTTGGAAACGTGGCTGAGGGAGATCATGAAAGCGTGAGGCGCGAGGCGTGAGGAGTGAGGAGTAAAAAGCCGAACCCAGAAGTTTTGGTTTTCCGCCTCACGCCTAACGCCTCACGCCTCACGGCGTCAGTCCAGCAATTGGCTTTCCGCCTCACGCCTGACGCTTCTCGCCTCACCCTAGTTCAGCCCAGCAACGCATCGACAAACTCCGCGGCATCGAATGGCTGCAAATCGTCGAGCGCCTCCCCGACGCCGATGAACCGCAGTGGGATCGGTCGCGCACGCGCAATCGCTGCGATCACGCCGCCTTTCGCGGTACCGTCGAGTTTGGTCAGCACAAGCCCGGTCACGCCGAGCGCGTCGTCGAACGCCTTGACCTGATTCAGCGTGTTCTGGCCGGTATTGGCGTCGAGTACGAGCAAAATTTCATGCGGTGCGCCGGGGACAGCTTTGGCAATGACGCGTTTGATTTTGCTGATTTCCTCCATCAGGTGCAATTGCGTGGGCAGGCGTCCCGCGGTATCGGCAAGCACGATGTCGATGCCGCGCGCCCGCGCGGCGCTGATCGCGTCGAAAATCACCGCCGCCGCGTCGCCCGACTGCTGCGCGATGACCGTCACGTTGTTGCGCTCGCCCCACACCTCGAGTTGCTCGCGGGCGGCGGCGCGAAACGTGTCGCCCGCGGCGAGCAGGACGGTTTTGCCCTGTTGCTGATAATACCGGGCCAGCTTGCCGATCGAAGTCGTTTTGCCGGCGCCATTGACGCCCGCAAGCATGATGATGAACGGCTGGTGAGAAGTCGCGTCGAGCGGCACGGCGATCGGTCTTAACAGCGCGATCAGCGCATCGCGCAGAGTCGCTTTGAGTTCGTGGCGCTCGCGCAGGCCGCCGCGCCGCACCGCACCGCGTAACTCGCCGATCAGGAATTCAGTAGCCGCCACGCCGACATCCGCCACCAGCAGCGTGGTCTCGAGTTCCGTGAAGAACGC
>JANNPG010000257.1:0-14082 GCA_031399805.1 Betaproteobacteria bacterium
TAACCTGCGTTGTTGAAATCACCAACCAAAGGTCACCCGCATCCACGGCCAGATAGTGGTAAAAAACCACGCCGCGCCGCCCGCGATCAGGACATAACGAAACAGTTTGCCGACCGCAAACAGCGCCATACACGCCCAGAAATTGAAACGCATCCAGCCTGCGGCGACACATAACGCGTCACCAAATAGCGGCACCCAACTGAACAAAAGCGACCATAGGCCGTATTTTTTGAGCCACTCGATGGCTTTGCCTTCGGCGCGATTGGGGAACATTCGTCCGAGCCAATAAGAGGTGACGCCACCGCAGGTGTTGCCGACAGTGGCGACTGCAACCGCAGTCCAAAGCAGCTCGGGGTATTTGCTGATCAGGCCGATCAATACAATTTCGGAGGAGCCGGGCAACAGCGTGGCAGAAATAAAAGCGGAGGCAAATAGACCCCAAAGGCCGGTTTCAGGCGAGAATTCAAACATGGTTTTGTTGTTGACGGTGAGATGTCAGGAAGGAACGCCGCGCTAAAGTTGGCCGAGCATATTCTGCGTGATGCGCGCGCGGCTTACGGCTTGTCGCGCGTGAGCGGCACGAAACGCACGTCCAGCACCTTGCGCTGCGTGATTTTTCCGCCGGCATCCTTTTCGATCACAAGCAACTGCTGGCCGCTCCATTGCGGCCCGACCGGAATCACGAGCTTGCCGCCAGGTTTCAACTGCTCGATCAGCGCGGGCGGTACCGCGGGCGCGCCGGCAGTGACGATGATCGCATCGAACGGCGCGTGCTCGGGCCAGCCGCGATAGCCGTCGCCGCTGCGCGTGGTGACATTGCGATAACCGAGTGTTGCGAGCCGTGCCGCCGCATCCGCCGCCAGCGGCGCGACGATTTCGATGGTGTAAACCTCGCGCGCGAGTTCGCCGAGCACCGCCGCCTGATAGCCGCAACCGGTGCCGATCTCAAGCACGCGGTCGCGCGCTTTGACGTCCGCGAGCTCGGTCATCAGCGCGACGATGAAAGGCTGCGAAATGGTCTGGCCATGTCCGATCGGCAGCGGCCGATTTGCGTACGCATACGGTTCCTGGTCCGCCGGCACGAAGCGGTGACGCGGCACTTTGTCCATCGCCGCCAGCACGCGTGCATTCAGACGCTCGCGCCCGGTCTCGAACGCCGTTTCGCGCGTGAGTACCGCGATGGTGTCGACCATCGCCTTGCGCTGCGCCGCGTAATGGTCCTGCCCCTCGACGTCGGCAACCATCATCGCCGGCAAGATCAGCGGAAATATCCTGCGCAGGACGGACATGGCGATCACTATACGCCTGGCGCGGTCACGCCGCCTGAGCCAGATCAAATTCCTGTGCGAGCAGCGCGTACGATTCGAGCCGCGTGCGATAGTCGCCGGTGATGGTGATCACCATCAACTCGTCGGCCTCGAACTGCGCCTGCAACGCGAGCAGCTTCGCCTTGACCGTGGCCGGCGCGCCCAGCACGACGCGGCGGCTGTGGTGGGCGATGCGCGCTTTTTCGACTTCGGTATAAGCTCGACTCTCGGCCTCGCTCTGCGTCGGCACCGGTGAGTTGATGCCGTAATCCATGTTGAGCCGCCGCAAATTAACGCTCGCCGCGCGCCGCTCCGCTTCCGCATCCGTTTCGGCGCAGATCACGAACACCGTCAGCAGTGCGTGTGGCTCGACGTCGCGCGCCGACGGCTGATACTTGCGCTTGTAATCGCGCATCACGCCGTCGCCGCCCTCGGCGCTGATGAAATGCGCGAACGCGAAGCGCAGCCCGAGCTCAGCGGCCAGCGCACCGCTGTAATCGGACGATCCGAGCAGCCACACTTCGGGCGCGGTCGGCCCCATCGGCTGCGCTTTGACTTTGGCGAACGGATGGCCTGCAGGCATTGCGTCATCAAGATACGCAACGAGATACTGCACGTGCTCGGGGAAATTCTCTGCGCTCGGATAGCGCCCCTCGCCCATCGCCATCGCGGTGGTCTGGTCGCCGCCCGGCGCGCGTCCAAGGCCGAGATCGATGCGCTGCGGAAACAACGCTTCGAGCATGCGAAACTGCTCGGCGATCTTGAGCGGACTGTAGTACGGCAGCAGAATGCCGCCGGTGCCGACGCGGATCCTCGAGGTCGCCGCCGCCACGCGCGTGACGAGTATCTCCGGGCACGGATCGGCCAGCGCCGCGAGCGCGTGATGCTCGGCGAGCCAGTAGCGGTAATACCCGAGTTCCTCCGCCGCCTGCGCGAGCAGAACCGTTTCCGCCACCGCCTGCGCGGCCGTGTGACCGCTGATGGTCGGCGATTGGTCGAGCACACTTAAACGCATACTTGCCTCGCGCTTGCAAAGCCGCGATTATACGGCCTCACCCCTCGTTGCATGGCTACAGTCAGGAGCACCGCATGGCCAGCAGATTCGCCCGCAGCACGCGTTCAAGCGGCGCCCTCGTCGCTGCGCTGTTGTTACCGGTGTGCAGCGGCGCCCTCGCCCAAAGTTATCCGGCCAAACCGATTCGCATGCTGATCGGCTTTTCCGCCGGCAGCACAACCGACGTGCTGGCGCGCACCGTCGGCCAGAAAATGGCCGAAGCGTGGGGCCAGCAGGTGGTGGTCGACAATCGCCCCGGCGCGGGCGGTATCAGCGCCTCGGCCACCGTGGCGACCGCCACGCCGGACGGCTACACGCTGCTGATGGTGTCAGCCGGCCACGCCGCGACTGCGGCAATGTTCGCCAGGCTGCCCTACGACACGCTCAAGGATTTCGCCGGCGTGAGCCGCGTCGCCAATGTGCCGAGCATGCTCGTGGTGGCGCCCGCGCTTGGCGCGAAATCGGTCAGGGAATTGATCGCGCTCGCTAAAGCAAAACCGGGACAATTCAACTTTTCCTCCCCCGGCGTCGGCAGCGCCAACCACCTCGCGGGCGAGCTGTTCAAGACGCTCGCCAGCATCCAGGCGGTGCACGTGCCCTACAAAGGCATACCCGAAGCGGTAACGGCGGTGATCTCGGGCAGCGTGCAGTTCAACTTCTCGCCGGTCGTCAATACGCTGGCGCTCAGCCGCGACGGCAAGCTGCTGGCGCTCGCCGCCTCGACCGGAAAACGCTCAGTGATCCAGCCCGATGTGCCGACCGTCGCCGAAGCCGGCGTGGCGGGCTACGTGTTCGATCCGTGGTTCGGAATTCTTGCGCCGGCCAAAACGCCGCAAGACATTCTCACCAAGCTTTCCCGGGAAATCGCGCGCATCCTGCAATTGCCGGACGTCAAGGAGCGGCTGCTGGCGCTCGGCGCCGAGCCCGCGCCGACCACGCCCGAGGATTTCGATGCGCACATCCGCGCTGAGGTCGCGAAGTTCAGGAAAATCGTGCAGGACGCGGGCATCAAACCCGAGTGAGGTCTCCATGAGCCAACTGCCGCAACCCTACAAAGTCCGCCGCATCCATGTCGTGGCAAAAGGCGCCGACGTGCTGGTACGCGAGTACACGCTGGACCCCGGCGAGCACATTCCCTGGCACCATCACACCAAAGTCGCCGATTACTATTACGGGCTGGAGGGCAAAGTCGTGGTGGAAACGCGCAATCCGCCCGCGCGTCACGACATCGGTGTCGGCCAGACGGCGACCGTCACGCCGCCCACCGCTCACCACGTCTCGAATCCCGGAACGACGCTCTGCCGCTTCCTGCTGATCCAGGGCATCGGCCCGCACGACTTCGTCAAGGAAGAGTAAACGCGCGCTACGGCTTGCGCCCGTCCAGAAAATCCTGATCGCGCTTGATCACGTCGGTGATAAAGTTCGTCAGCGCCTTCACCCGCGCCATGTCGCACAGATCTTCATGTACCGAGAGCCACAACTCACGTTTGATCGATAGCTGATCAACCAGCAGCGGCTTCAACCGCGCATCGCGCGCAGCGAGAAACGACGGCAACACCACCAGACCCATACCCGCTGCCGCCGCGTTTTTCTGCGCAATCAAGCTGGTGCTGCGAAATACTACATGCGGATGCTGGATCGCGTCGTGCAGCCAGTGCACCACGGATATCTGCACCATGTCTTCGATGTAATGAACGAACACATGGTTTTCGAGATCGGCGATCGACTTCGGCGTCCCGTGCAACCGCAAATAGGACGGCGCGCCATAGAGTTTGAGATCGAAACGACCGATTTTGCGCGCGATCAGCCGTGAGCCGCCAGGGCTGACGAAACTCAAGCTGACGTCCGCCTCGCGCTTGGTAAGGTTCAGCAACTGCGTGGAGGTCACGAGCTCGACCATGATGGCCGGGTGGCGCGCGTGAAATTCGATCAGCCGCGGCGCGAGATAAAAGCTTGCGATGCCCTCCATCGTCGCCAATCGCACCGTGCCGGCAAGCGCCGCCGGTTGTCCCGCGTTGTCGGCGATCGCCAGCGCGTGGTTCTCGATCGATTCGGCCTGCCTGAGCAGCCGGTGCCCGGCCTCGGTCAACACGAAACCGTTCTGCGTGCGGTCGAACAGCTTGACGTTGAGCATCTTCTCGAGCTCGGCGATGCGCCGTCCGACCGTGGTGTGATCGACGTGCAGGCGCTTGGCGGCGGGCCCGAGCCGGCCCTGCCGCGCCACCTCGAGGAAATACGTGAGATCGTTCCAGTCGAACAATCAGGCCGGCAGCTTCGACAGGTCGTGCCTTATCGGCATGCTTTTCGCGAGTTCTTCCTTGGGAATGCGTTTCTTGACTTCGAAGCGCCCGTTCTCGACGCGGCTGATGTAGGCATTCAAGATACCGGCGTGGTCTTCCTTGCGGATCAGCTTGTCGCCCTGCGGATAGCCGAGCGAGTTCTTCAACTGGATACCCTCGAGCGCCTGGATCACGCCCTCGACATCCTTCCGCGTCTTATAGCCCGACATTTCGATCGCCTGCTTGATCGCGAACATATCTTCCCAACATTGCCAGGCGTGGCTCTTGTCCATCACGCGTTTGCCGTTGAGTTCACGCGCGTGGATGTCGTCGATCCCGATTATGTTGATGTATTCCCGATGAAACGCGTCGTCCTTGTACTTGACCATGCGCGGGAAGTTCTCGAAGAAATAGCCGCCCTCCACGGCGCCATCGAGGTCGGCCGGGGCGATCGCTTCGATGCTGGCCGAGGACGAATACATCTTCACTCTCTTGTCGATGCCCATCGCCTTCGACTGCGTGTAGAAGCCAATCGACAACGCCCCGATGAAGGGCGGGAGCACCACCTGCGTATCGGCGGGAATCTGGGCGAGGTAGGGCACGAAGTCCTTGGTGTCGAGGGGGACCGGTATGCTGGCGAGGACCTTGCCGCCCAGGCGCTCGACGACCAGCTTCGACTCCTGGGCCGTGCTCTGCCCCCAGGCATAGTCGGCATAGATGATGGTCCAGACCTTGCCGAGGTTCTCCATACACCAGGGAATTCCGGCGGCCGCGATGGAGTAGGTATCGGAGCCGGTGCGGAAGCTGTAGCGCGTGCCCTTGGAGCCGGTCGCTTCGGTCGCCTCGCCGGTTGAAAAGTAGATCGTCTTGAGCTCCGTCGCGATCGGCAGCGCGGCCAGCATAACGCCCGAGTGTACCGAGCCGACGATGAATTCGGCATTGCCGCGCTGGATCAAATTGCGCAGCTTGCGCGCACCGGGGGCGGGGTTGGATTCCGTGTCCTCCGTCACCAGCTCGACCTTGCGATTGGCGATGCCGCCGGTTTTGTTGATGACGTCGATGGCCTTGCGCGCGGCCAGGTCATGCCAGTAGCCCCAGGACGAAATGACGCCGGTCAGGTCGCAGTGGTGGCCGATCACAATGGGCCCCGCCGGCTGCGCGAAGACGTCCTTCATGATCGTGAGGTTGGCGAGGCCGGCGGACACCCCCCCGGCCAGGGCATATTCCATGAAACTTCGGCGGGTAACCTTGTTCTCTTCCATGGTCAATCTCCTCCTAAAAAACAGCGAATGATGCTACAGGGACAGGCCGAGATAACGATGCACGATCTCGGGCTGGGACTTGAGCTCATGCGAGACGCCGCTGTGCACGATAACACCTTTTTCCATCAGGAACACGCGTGAACACAGCTTGAGCGCGGTCGCTACGTTCTGCTCGACCAGCAGGACGGAGACGCCGGATTGGTTGATGCGGTGAATCTCCCGCCGGATCTCCGAGACGAGCCTAGGCATGATGCCCTCGGTCGGCTCGTCGAGTATGATCAACTTGGGACGCATCATCAGGCACCGCGCGATCGCGAGCATCTGCTGTTCGCCTCCCGAGAGCGTGCCGCCGGGCTGTTGCAAACGCCCTTTCAAATGCGGAAAACGTGCATACACGTATTCTTCCCGCTCGGGATCGCGCTTGCCCAAGAGCCCGATGCAAAGATTCTCGTACACCGACAGGTTGGGAAATATCCCGCGTCCCTGCGGCACGTAACCGATGCCCCGGCGTGGCACCTCGTGCGCCTCGCAGCGGGACAGATCAAGGCCCTCGAATTCGACGACGCCGCGGCTGCGTGCGGCAAGACCCATGATCGCGCGCAAGGTCGTCGTCTTGCCGACGCCGTTGCGGCCGAGCAGCGCCACCGATTCGCCGGCCTGCACCTCGAAGCTCACGCCCTGCAGGATATGCAGTTTGCCGAAATGGACATGCACATCGGCGAGCCTAAGCATGCGCGGCTTCCACGACGTAGTCTTCGTCGTCCGGCCGGCCGAGATAGGCCTCGCGCACGCGCTCGTCGGCGGCGATTTCCCGCGGGGTGCCGGAGGCGAGTATTGCGCCCTGCGTCATGACGGTAATGTCATCCGCGATTTCAAATACAACCTCCATGTCATGCTCGATGATGACGATATCGATCTGCCTCGCGAGCTCGCGAATCTTGGTCACCGCGCGCTCGGTTTCGGCCGGGCTCATGCCGCAGATCGGTTCGTCGAGCAGCAGCAGCCGCGGCTCCCCGATCAGCGCCATGCCGATTTCGAGCAGCGCGACATCACCGTAGGAGAGCGTGCCGGCGGCACGCTGCGCGAGCGCGGTGAGTCCGAGCTGCTCCAGCGTGCGGTCAACTTTTTCCCGGGTCTCGCGATAGCGCACGGCCGGGCGGAACGGATGCAGGAACCGGTTCCCGGCCTGCGCGGTGATCCATAGATTCTCCGCGACGTTCAATTGCGGGAACACGCTTTTGATCTGCATCGTGCGCTTGATTCCGAGCCGGCTGATCTGGTGCGGCTTCAAGCCGGTGATCTCGCGGTCGCCGAAGAACACACGCCCGCTGTCCGACGGCAGCAAACCTGAAATCAGGTTGAAGAGCGTGGTTTTGCCGGCACCATTGGGGCCGATGATGGCGTGCAGGCGGCCGCCGGCGAGGCTCAAGCTCACGTTGTCGACCGCAGTGAGCCCGCCAAAGCGTTTGGTCAGGTTGTCGATCTTGAGAACCGGTGTGCTCATCATTCGTCAGACCCGGCGCGTATTGTCGTTGGGGTAGCGGTATTCCATATAGCGCGCCGTCGCGAGCGCGATGTCGTCGCCGCAATAGCGCGCAACCAGTGTCAGCGCGAGGTCGATGCCCGCCGAAATCCCGGCCGAGGTAATCACATTGCCGTCTTCGACCACGTGTTGCGTTGTTTCGACCTTGATACGCGGGAAGTTCTCGGCCAGCCAGCCGAGCGAATTCCAGTGCGTCGTCGCACGGCGGCCGTCAAGCAATCCCGCCTTGGCGAGCAGTCGCGCGCCGGTGCATACGCTGGCAAGCGTCCCGGCGCTGCGACCGCGCTCGGCTATCCACGCAATCAGCCGCTCATTGTTGAATTCGATACGCGTTCCCCAGCCGCCCGGAACAAGCAGCAGATCGAGCGGCGGGCACCGCTCAAGCGTCATGTCGGGAATCACCTGCATGCCGTTGTGCGAGGCAACCGGTTCGAGCCTCTCCGCGACCAGATAAACGTCAAACGGCGGTTTGGTCTCCCAGCGTTTCGATTCGTCGAGCCGCACCGCGGTGAATACCTCGTAGGGACCGACGAAGTCGAGCACTTCGATTTTGTCGAACACCAGTATGCCGATTGTTTGCGCACTCATGCCTTGGCGCCCTCCCCGCGTTTCTTGCCGTCCGTCGCCGGCGCGGGTTCAGCGGCGCGCGGCTTGCCATTGGCCGCGTTGGCGGCGCCGCGCTCGGGGATACGCGCAAGCAATTCGCGCCACAATCCAACCACGCCCTTGGGTGCGAAGATTACAATCAGGATCGCGATTATGCCGACGATCAACGCGTGGTGCTCCCAGCGTGTCGACACGACTTCGCGAATCATGATAAATAAACTGGTGCCGACGAGCGGTCCGAACAGCGTGCCGGCGCCGCCGACTATCGTCCACACCACTGCTTCGCCCGACACGTGATAAAACATGTAGGACGCCGATGCATAGCGCCCGAAAAACGCGAACAGCGCGCCCGACACGCCGGCGAGAAACCCGGCCAGCACAAACGCGACGAGGCGTAAGCGGTAAACATTGAGGCCGATAAGCGACGCGCGCACGTCGTTGTCGCGCACCGCCATGAACGCCTTGCCGAGCGGACTCGCGACCAGACGGTGCATCAGGTACATGCAGAGCGCAACGGTGCCGAGGATGAAAAAATACTGGAAGACATCGTTGGTGAAGCTCAGCTCGGTGCCGCCGGCCGAGAAAGTCGGCGGCAGGGTGAAACTGATGCCGTCGTCGCCACCGGTCAACGGCTTTACGGTCAACGCCAGAAAATAGAAGATCAGCGAGAACACCACGGTGATAATCGCGAAATAGTGCCAGGTAAGGCGCACCGCGAGGATGCCGGTGACCAGCGCCATCGCCATCGCCGCGACGATGCCGAAACCGAGCGCTGGCCAGAACGACAGACCGAAGTTAGTAATGCCTATCGCGACGCCGTACATGCCGAAGCCGAAATACAGTGCCTGACCAAATGACAGCAGCCCGATATAGCCAAACAGCAGGTTGACGCTGGCGGCGAACAGCGACCAGATCAGGATTTCGGCGATCACGCTGACCCAGAAGCGATCACTCAACGCCGGAATCAGCCACGGCACCGCGAGCATGAACGCCGCAAACGCAAAAAGCAGGGTGCGCTCGATGATGGCACGCGTCGTCACTTGACGAATCCTTTGAACAGGCCCTGCGGCCTTACCAGCAATACCACGCTCATGAGCACGAGCGACGAGATGCGCGCGACGGTGGGGTCGGCAAAGCTCTGGATGACGCCCTCGAGAAACGCCAGCAGGACCGCGGCGGCAGCGGTCCCGGGCAAGTTGCCCAGGCCGCCGATGATGACCGCCATGAAGCAGAACGGCAGGAGGTCAACGCCGCCGCGAAAGTCAACGGTCGTGATCGGCGCCGCCACCACGCCACCGAGCACGGCGAGCGCGAAGCCGATGGCAAATGTCAGCACGTAAACGCGTTGCGCCGGAATGCCCATCGCGATCGCGGTATCGCGATCGTGGCGCACCGCGCGCATCCAGATGCCGAGCTTGGTGCGGTGCAGGAACAGGAAAAATGCCGCGAGCGCCACGATCGAGACCGCAGCAGCGAACAATCGATACACCTCGTATTCGATACCGAACACATGGATCGTGCCGGGGATAGGCGACAGGATGCGGCGCGGCGTCGGGCCAAATGTGATGCGCACGCTTTCCTGCAAGATCAGCGACAGCCCGAAGGTGGCGACGATCGACAGGGCGGCGGCATTGCGCAGCGGCTGGATCACGATGCGCTGAATGAGGGCCCCGAGCAGGAAACCGATCAACGGCGCCACCAGAAATGCCGGCCAGAAACTGCCGGTCACCTGGAGCGTAAACCATGCCAGCACGGTGCCAACCATGAAGAAGTCCCCGTGCGCGAGGTTGATGACGTCGAGCAGGCCGAAGATGACCGACAGGCCCAGCGCGATCAAAGCGATGATCAGGCCCCAGATCAAGCCGTTCATTGCCAACAAAAGAAGCGTATCCGACATGTTAGCCCCTTAATTCGCCGGTCATCGCGCTAGCTCACGCCAGACTTACCTTGATGGGAATCCATCGACGCAATGTCTTCCCGTCCACGGGAACCATGTGCGTGTCCATTGCCAATTCCTCGGGAGACAGGCCAAGGGCGAGGCCCACCAGTTGCGGCAGGTGAATAATGGGCACTCGCAGGCGCGTCTTTAAGTCCTTCTCCATCTCGCTTTGGAACGTATCGAGCACCGTATGGCACAGCGGGCAAGGCGTGACGATGGCGGCTGCCCCATGGTCTTTGGCGTCCTTGAGGTGTTTGCCGACCAACTTGATTGCAACGGTTTCCTCGCTCGCCGCGGTGTGAAATCCGCAACATTCCGTACGGCCAGAATAGTCGATCGATTGGCAGCCAAGAATATCATTCAATCGCTCGATGGCCCGATTATTTCTGGAATCGAAGAACCCGTAATGCCCTGGCGGGCGCGTGATGTGGCACCCGTAAAAGGCGCCGATGTTGAGCCCGGTCAGCGGGCGCGTAACCCTGCGGCGCAGTTCCTCCTCGCCGATATCTTCAAGCAGGACCCACAGGAAATGCTTGACCACGGCGGTGCCCCGGTATTCCAGCCCTTCCTCCGCGAGAACCGCATTGACGCTCCGCCGGCTATTGCTGTCCTCCTCGAGCATTTTGATGACGTCCAGAAAGTTCAGTGTGCAGGTATTGCAAACGGTCATCAACGGGAGTTGGTCACGTTCCGCCATGGCCAGCGTGCGCGCATTCAGCGCGACGAAAAGATCCGGATTGACGGCGCGAATCTCACGGCTGCCGGTGCACGTTGCGCAGCGGTACTCCAGCAGTTCGAGCCCAAGTTCCGCGGCGACCCGGTGCGTGCTCGCGTTCAGCTCTTTGCAGGTACTTTGGGCCGAGCAGCCGGCGAAATAGGCGAATTTCATGACGTCCCTCAATTGAACCGACGGAACATCCGTCTGACATGACCGATACCCGGGATGGGTCGTCCGAATAACGTTCGCAGCGGGTTAATTTTTCCCAAGAGAAGTAGCGCGACCGCTCGTCGCCATCCTTGCAAGACCCTTATTCCCCGGATTTTCAGGATCAATTCCGCGGGATCAATGCGTCCCCGTTTCTCGATAATTTTCAGAAACGCGCTCGCGTGCGCGAGTTTCCGTGGGCGCTTCTTGTACGCGAGTGCCTTGAGTGGTTCGATGACGGCGGAAACAATGGGAATGCCGGCGGGGCACACTTCCTCGCAGCGATAACATGAAACGCAACTGAATATCGATGCGCGGTCGATAAGATCTCCGGAGCGGTCCAGCGAGTCGCGCGGATCGAGCGCCTTCTGCGCGAGCTGTACCAGCGGTGCCGGGCCGGCAAAGCCGGTTACATCGCCAAGCCCTACGACCGGACACGCCGAATAGCAGGCGCCGCAACTGATGCAGTCGAGGGCGCCGGAAGCGAACCTCATCTGCCGGTGGGTAAGCGGTTCAGGAAAACCGGGATACGCGGAGCCGCGCTCGATCCATGGCTTAAGGCTCAGGACGAGCTCTTCATAGGGTTGTCTGTCGACCGAAAGATCGCGCGCCACCGGAAAATTCCGGAGTGGCTCGATGGTCATGTCGCGCTCGGCCCCCTCCCAACACGCCAGGACCTCCCGTCCATTGACGCGCATGGCGCAAGTACCGCACATCTTCGAACCGCAGTACCAGCGGTAACTCAAATCCGACCCCAGCTCGTCCGAGATGTAGATCAGGACATCCAGCACCCGCATCCATTTCTCGTAGGGCACTTTAAAGGATTCAAAGTACGCCTCGGCATCTTTGGTCGGGTCAAATCGACTGACCCGGACCGAGATAGTGTCGCCGTCCTTTAAGCGATTCAGTCGGGCCTTGAGCGAGTCATGGTTTTCGACCTGGCCGAGGCGGCGCGCATCCACAAGTCTTCCTGGCAACTCGTGGTGCGCATTTTCTTTTTCTCCGCTGACCGGTATACGGGCCGAAGTCATTGCTACCACTCCACCGAGAGATTGTCTTTACGCGAGAAATCGGGCCGCAGATAGGGCAGATCGTACGGCTGGGTTCTGAACGCAAAGTCACCACCGCTTTCACGCGCGAGAATGTTCTGCACCAGCCAGTTTTCGTTGTCCATATCCGGATAGTCGGTCCGGATAAAAGGTCCCCTGCTTTCCTTGCGATTGAGCGCGGAACGGATGGTCAGCGCGCACACTTCAAGCATGTTCAGAACGTCAATCGCATCCAGCCATGCGTGGTTAAAACGTCTGCATACGCTCTGCAGGCCTATTTTAGGAACCATCCCGGTGCGGATACGATCCAGCATTTCCAGTGCGTTTGTCATGCCGGCTGCATTTTTTTCGACCCCCATGTGATCCCACATGAGTTCGCGGATCATTTTCTTGATTCGCGCCGGCGGTATCCCGTCCGCCGTCAAGGGTCTCAGCAAACCCTCGATGCGTTCCTGCTCGTGCCGGACCCTGTCAGCGGGAAGGGTTGGGAAGGCGATTGTTTCGACATGGCGCGCGGCGGACTCCGCGGCAACCTTGCCATCATAGGTCACGAGAGCAATCAGGCCGTTGCTGTGTCCACCGACGCCGCCGGCCACGAACAGCCCCGGCACGGTCGATGCCATCGTGGCGGGATCAACCCGCACGCCGCCCTGCCGGTAGTGTGCGGAAACCGCGGTTTCGACGAGCTCGGTACCGACATCCAGGCCGAGTTGCTTGAAGAGCTTGGCATAGGATGTATAAGCCTCCACCTCGCCGGGATCGACGTGGTCGAACCCCGCATAATAATTACCCTCGTAGCGCGCCTTGCCGGCGCGCACTTGTTTCACCAGTCGCTTGAGCTGGACCGTGTACGGGCCGTATGCCAGCGGGTCATCTTCCTGTTGATTGAAGAAAACCTCCCCCACCGAGTTGACCATCCGCGCGGACTTCCACGACCCCAGCATCGGATTGGGATACACCTGCATGCGTTGCCAGTTGGCGGGATAGCGAACGTCATTGGTATGCCACCACTGCATCTCCAGGTTCACGACCTCGGCACCGGCCCGGTACGCGATCGCGATCCCGTCCGCCGACATCTCCCGCGTTCCGGTCGATCGACTATGCAGCCGGTCGGCGTAACCCGTAGCGAGAATGACGGCTTTGGCGAGGACACAGAAAATCTCTCCCGACGCGAGATCCAGGGCGACGACACCGCACACGGCCCCTGACTCGTCCTGCAGAAGCGCAGTGACAGCCGCTTCTTCCATCACTGGCACCCCGGCTTTGAGCACCTGCTTGCGTCGCAGATCCATGAACGGGATGCCGGAGTTGCCCTGCTGATTGGCCGCCACGCTGCGAATGCGACCAGGGCTGGTCACCACGTTGCCCTCGTCATCCCGGCGAAAATAAAGACCGGCCTCCTCGAGTTCCGGGTAATAGACATCAGCAATCCACTGCCCGCACCGCTTCGCATAGCTTTGATCGATAAGGAACTGATTGTGATACTTGATGAGAAACTCAGCGGTATCCCGCGCATTCTCCTCCGTATTACCGAGGGTGCGCCCGGACAGCACCAGATTGCCCGCAAAAATGGACGCGCCACTCTTGCCGACGAACCCCTTTGATATCAGAAGCGGGGCAACACCCAGACGATGCAGGCAGACCGCCGCGTAAGTTCCCGCCGCGCCGCCGCCGACGATGATTACTTCCGCTGTTAGCTGCTTCACTGTGAGCCGCCCGGGTGTCCGTGCCGATTCAATTACCAATTTTCCGTGGATTGGGACTGGCTAACCGCGGGTTGTCTGGTTGCGCCTCAGGTCGAGCTCTAATACCGCGGTGGCGTCGGCCTGCGCCGGCAGATCGATAGGCGCCGCGCCGGGTTCTTCGAGCCGCTCTTCGAACGTAGCGGGTGTTGCGCGGCTGCGGTCGATGCGCAGCTTGAAAATGTCGAATCGATTGTAGTAGCCGACCACGTCATGGAACTGCTTGGGCTCGACACACTCGGCGAGATCAATGTCGGCGTAAAGAATGCCCTCGTCCTGGCACATTACCGGCGACACCGGCATCCCGGTCGGCCCGACGATGAGCGACACGCCGCGCGGCGTCTCGTCGAGTACGCGCTGCGCGTCAGCCGGCAGC
>JANNPG010000129.1:0-2193 GCA_031399805.1 Betaproteobacteria bacterium
CCTCTTGGGGGACAAGAGCGTGTCCATAGCACCGGAGGTATTTCATTTTGAAACGCGCTCTAAGTTTTCACCCGTTCGCCCTGATGTATAGAAGGGTAAACGGATTCGCCCGGCGAACGCGGCGCTCGTGCTTCTATACATCAGCACGAACGGACCTGATCAGAGCTTCCCTAGCGCTCGAGCTTCACGCCCGCTTCGCGTGCAACCGGCGCCCAGCGCGCGATCTCGTCTTCGAGGAAGCGTTTGAATTCGGCGGGCGTGCTCCAGCGCGGCTCCCCGCCGAGGTTCTGGATGCGTTCCTGCACGTCCGGCATCTTGAGTGCGCGCACCATTTCCGCGTTGACCTTGTCGATGATCTGCGGCGGCACCTTCGCCGGCGCGACCGCACCCGCGTAGCCGACCGACTGGAAGCCCGGCAGGCCCGATTCCGCGATGGTCGGGAGTTCAGGCAACAGGGTGCTGCGCGTAGTGGAGGCGATACCGACGGCGCGCACGCGGTTGCCGCGGATAAAGGTGATGGCGACCGGCAGGTTGACGAACATGAAATCGATGCGCCCGCCGGCCACGTCCGTCAGCGCCATCGGACTGGAGTTGTACGGCACGTGCGTGCCGTTGAAGCCCGCCTGCTTGCGGAAGAGTTCGGTGGCGAGATGCGGCGAGCTGCCCGCGCCGACGGTCGCCCACGTCGGACCGCCGGGTTTGCTCTTCGAGTAGGCGATCAGCTCGGCGACGTTCCTGGCCGGCAGGTTGAGGCTCACGACCAGGATATTGGGATACATCGCGATCAGCGAGATCGGTGCAAAGTCCTTGCGCGTGTCGTACGGGAGCTTGGCGTAGACGCTGGCGTTGATCGAAAAAGGGGTCGAGACGAATACCAGCGTATAGCCATCCGGAGCGGCCTTGGAGCCGAGATCGTTTGCGATCGTGCCGTTCACGCCGGGACGCGCCTCGTTGATGATCGGCTGATTCCAGGCTTCGGTGAGCTTCTGCCCGACGATGCGCGCGAGTGTATCGGACAAGCCGCCGGCGCCGAAATCGATGATCCATCGAACCGGTTTATTAGGGTAGTCCTTGGCGGGATCAACAGACCCCTTCTGTTGCGCGAACACAATCGTGCTTCCCGAGACGAATGACAACGATGCGACAAATAACATGCAGTGGATCTTGTGCGCTATCTTTTTCATGGCTATCTCCTGTTGAGACTGCAATTCATTCCCACACCGCGGTGGCTTCGATCTCGATCAGCATGTCCGGATGCATGAGCGACGCGACCCCGATCGACGTGATGCAAGGCAATTCGCCGCCGGGCGAGTGCTTCGCGAAGAACTCTACGCGCGCCGGAATCGCTTCGCGATGCCATTTTTCGCGGTCGGTGAAGTAGAACGTCATGTGCACGACGTCGTCCCAGCGCGCGCCGCCGGCCTCGACGGTGCGTTTCACGTACTCAAGCGCTTGCAGGGTTTGCACGCGCATATCACCCTTGCCGATGATGCCGTCAGGCCCGATCGCGGGATAGCCGGACATGCGCAGGGTGCTGCCCCCGTTTGTCACGATCGCGTGCGCGATGCGGACGGACTTGTACTCCGGGATGTCCTTGTGCAACGTGCCGCGGTAGAACTGCTCGATGTCGGGAAGTACTATTCTGCGTTTTTTCATTGCTGCATGCTCCATCACTGTGCTTTGCCCGCGTGCGCGGTTACTTCGATCTCCAGAAGCGTTGCCGCAAACGGCGATGCACCCCGAATCGGCACCAGCGTGGTCGGCGGGAGGCGCACGCCGTAGTGCAGCGTCGCGATGCGCTCGAGCGCGGGGAAGTGGGCGGGTTCCACGAGGTAAACCGTCTGGTGCAGCACGTCCTTCAGCGCGCAGCCGTAGCGCGCCAGCGCCTCGCCGATCAGATCATACACGCAGTGCGCCTGTGCCATCAGCGGGTACTCGGCGTGGACGCGCCCGAAATTCAGATACCGCAGGTCGTCGTGCAAATCGGCCGCCCGCGCGACAAGTGCGGGACTCTTGCCGGCGGTTGTCCGCACCGGCACTTCGCCGGCTGCGAACACGCAGGGCCCTGCTTTGACCGCACCGACGTAGTAGGGTCCGACGCCGTGGCTGTCAACGCGGATTTCTTTGCGATAGCCGGCGCTCTCATGGCCCCCAACTATTCCGGTGACGGAGCATTCGAATGCGGCCCCGGGC
>JANNPG010000322.1:0-1841 GCA_031399805.1 Betaproteobacteria bacterium
GGGCAATGTCGGCGAACTCCCGGTGCAGTCGCGCGAGCACCGCCGCCGGCGTACGGACGGGCGCCAGTAGCGCCTGCCAGATGGTCACTTCATAACCGGGCACCCCGGCTTCGGCGACTGTCGGCGCCTCCGGGAGGTACGCAGCGCGCTTGCTGCCCGTCGTTGCGATCGCGCGCAGCCGCCCGCCGCGCACCAGCGGCATTGCCGAGGGCGGGCTCGCGAACATGATCTCGACCTGGCCGCTCACCAGATCGACCAGCGCCGTCGGGGCGCCCTTGTAGACCACGTGCACGATGTTCACACCCGCCATCGAATTGAAGAGCTCGCCGGCGAGATGGGTGGCCGCCGCCAGGCCCGAGGACGCGAAGTGGAGCTTGCCGGGACGCGACGTGGCAAGCGCAATGAGGTCCGCGACACTGTGCACCGGTAATTGGGGATTGACCACGAGCACCGCGTAACTTACCGCGAGCAGCGAGATCGGCGCGAAGTCGCGCTGCGGATCATAGGGAAGCTTGTAGAGGCTCGGGTTGATGCCGTGTCCGGTGGGCGCAATCAATAGCGTGTAGCCGTCGGGCGCCGCGCGCGCCACGATTTCGGTGCCGATGATGCCCGCCGCGCCCGGCCGGTTGTCGACGACGATCTGCTGGCCGAAGCGCTCGGCCAGCCGCTGCGCGTAGGCACGCGAGACAAAATCCGCGTTGCCGCCACTCGACTGGGCGACGATCATGCGCACCGGCTTGTTGGGATACGGCTGCGCCGCGACGCCGCAAACGATCCCGCATGCCGCCAGTGCAGACAACAACCGGAAGTAACGCCGTTGTCGATGATTCATGGCGCCGTGACCTGATGTCAATTGGATGGGCAGGCAGCGCGGTTCAATCGATGCGCGCGCCCGAATCCTTGATCACCTTGGCCCACTTCGTGACTTCGACCCTGATGTATGCGGTGAACTGTTCGGGCGTATTCGATACATGGTCGAAGCCCAGCGCCGCGAGCCGCTCTTTCGTCTCCGGCTGCGCCACGATCGCGGTGATGCTGCGGTTGAGCATGTTGACGTAGGCCCTGGGCGTGCCGGTCGGCGCGAAAAAAGCGATCCACGTGTAGTCCTCGTAGCCGGGAAATCCCTGCTCGGCGACCGTGCCCACGTCGGGCAGCGACGGCATGCGCGCGGGACTCGTCACCGCGATGCCGCGGATCTTGCCCGACTTGATGAGCGGCACCGTCGGCGGCATCGCGGTGAGGCCGATCGGTATTTGCCCCGCGGCGACCGCGAGCATGGCGGGGGCGGCGCTGCTGTACGGAATGTGCGTGACGTCGAGGCCCGCCATCAGCTTCAGCAAGCGCTCGCCGGTCAAATGCGGCGTGCTGCCGGCGCCGGCGCTTCCGTACGAGAGCTTTTGTTTTTTGCCGAGCGCGATCAACTCCTGCAGGTTGTTCGCAGCGAACGACGGATGCGCGAATATCATGTTCGGACTGACGCCGGCGTTGATGATGGGCGCGAAGTCCTTGAACGGGTCGTAGCCGGGATTTTTATACAGGCTCGCCGCCGCGACGTACTGGCTGCTGTTGCAAAGCAGCGTGTAGCCGTCGGGCACCGCCTGCGCCGCGATGCGCGTGGCGATGGTGCCGCCGGCGCCGCCGCGGTTGTCGATCACGATCGACTGGCCGAGCATATCGGAGAGTTTTTGCCCGACCACCCGCCCCATGATGTCGATCGGCCCGCCCGCCGCTCCGCCGGCGAGCACGCGGATCGGCCGGTTGGGGTAAGCATCGGCGGCGATGCACGGCACGGCCAGCGGCAACGCCGCGATACACCAAACGCGTATCCATTTCGATTGCAT
>JANNPG010000426.1:0-37565 GCA_031399805.1 Betaproteobacteria bacterium
ATCACGAATGACGGCTCGAGTCCCAGCATGACTGCACCGGGCGCCGCCACCGCGAGTGCCAGCGTCTGGATCAACTCGTCGGAACCGTTGCCGAGGACAATACCCATGTCGGCGGGGATGCGCATGGCCGCACGCAACTGAACTTTGAGTTCGCGCGCGCCGGGATCGGGATAACGATTGAGCGCAGCGCCCGTCACGCGCGCGACGATTGCTTTCGTTAACTCCGCCGGCAATCGATACGGGTTCTCCATCGCATCGAGCTTGACCATGCCCGCAGGGTCAGGCACGTGGTAAGCGGTCAGCGCGCGGATCTCGTCGCGAATGATTTCGTCAGGTGTTTTCGGCATTTTGTATTAACCGCCAAGAGCGCCAAGAGCGCCAAGGAAAAGCAAACTCAAGACAAGACAGAAAACACGCGCCAAAGGATTGCTGCATGATTAAAAGTCTTGCCAGTTTCGTGAAAACTAAATTTGGTTTCGGGTTTTCTTGGCGGCCTTGGCGTACCCCTCAAGGGGGTATTAAAAAGAATCTTGGCGGTTCCAATTCACTTCATCCGGTATTCCGCAGCCTTGGCATGCGCGCTCAAGCCTTCGCCGCGCGCGAGCTCCATCGCAATCGCGCCAAGTTTCAGCGCGCCGGTTTTCGACACGGCAATCACGCTCGAACGCTTCTGAAAATCGTAGACACCCAGCGGCGAGGAAAAACGCGCGGTGCGCGATGTCGGCAGCACGTGATTGGGTCCGGCGCAATAATCGCCCAGCGCCTCCGATGTGTAGCTGCCGAGAAAAATCGCGCCGGCATTGCGGATCTTCGGCAACAGTCCCTCCGGATTGGCGACCGCCAGCTCGAGATGCTCGGGCGCGATCCGGTTCACGATTTCGCACGCTTCGTCGAGATCGCGCACTTCGATCAGCGCGCCGCGCCGCTCGAGCGCCGCCTTGATCACGTCGCGCCGCGACATTTCGCCCAACTGGCGTTCGAGGCTGGCGGCGACGTGGTCGATAAAGTGCGCGCCCGGCGCGAGCAGGATCGCCTGCGCCAGTTCGTCGTGCTCAGCCTGCGAGAACAAATCCATGGCTATCCAGTCCGGATCGGTGCTGCCGTCGCACACGATGAGAATCTCGGAGGGGCCCGCCACCATGTCGATGCCGACCACGCCAAACACGCGGCGCTTGGCGGCGGCGACGTACGCATTGCCGGGGCCGACGATCTTGTCGACCTGCGGCACCGTCTGCGTGCCGTAGGCGAGCGCACCGATCGCCTGCGCGCCGCCGATGCCGAATACGCGGTCGACGCCGGCGAGCGCGGCGGCGGCGAGCACCAGCTGATTTTTCTCGCCGCCCGGGGTCGGCACGACCATCACAATTTCGCGCACGCCCGCGACTTTGGCCGGCAGCGCGTTCATCAATACCGACGATGGATACGCGGCCTTGCCGCCCGGCACATAGAGCCCGGCGCGATCGAGCGCCGTAACCTGCTGGCCGAGACGCGTGCCGTCCTCGTCGGTGTAACTCCACGACTGGGCAAGCTGTTTCTCGTGATACGTGCGCACGCGCGCCGCCGCCTGCTCGAGTGCCGCGCGTTGCGCGGTCGGCAGCGCGCTCAACGCGCCCTGCATCTCGCCGCGCGTGAACTCGAGCTTCGCAACCGACGACGCCTGCACCCGGTCAAAACGCCGCGTGTATTCGAGCACCGCGGCGTCACCGCGCTTCCTCACGTCATCGAGTATGCCGGCGACCGTCGCGTCGACCGCGGGATCCTGCGCGCCTTCGAACGCCAGCAACGAGTCGAGCTCCGACGCGAAGCCGGGAGCGCTCGAATTCAACCGGCGGATGGAGATCATTCGGGCGCCGTTCATGCCACCACTTTCGTCAGCGCATCGAGCAACGGTTGAATCCGCGCACGCTTCAACTTGAACGCGGCCTGATTGACGATCAGGCGCGCGCTGATCTGGGCGATCTCCTCGACCGCGATCAGGTTATTGGCTTTGAGCGTGCCGCCTGTGCTCACCAGATCGACGATCGCATCGGCGAGCCCGGTCAGTGGCGCGAGTTCCATTGAGCCGTAGAGTTTGATCAGGTCGACATGCACGCCTTTGGCGGCGAAATGCTCGCGCGCGGTTTGCAGGTATTTGGTCGCGACGCGTAGCCGCGCGCCGGAACGCACCGCATGTTCGTACGCAAAGTCTTTGCGCACGGCGACCATCAGCCGGCAGCGCGCGATCTTCAGGTCGAGCGGCTGATACAACCCATTGCCGCCGTATTCGGCAAGCACGTCGCCGCCCGCAACACCCAGATCTGCCGCGCCGTACTGCACATAGGTCGGCACGTCGGTGGCGCGCACGATGATGAGCCGCACCCGCGGATGAGAGGTCGCGATGATCAGCTTGCGCGAAGCGTCGGGATCTTCGGACGCGACGATGCCCGCCGCTTTGAGCAAGGGCAGGGTCTCGTCGAGGATGCGTCCCTTCGATAAAGCGATACTGATCATGGCGGCGGCGGGCGTAAGATTTTGAATTTTACCGCAGAATCACCGAATGAAGGGTCGCGTGTTACGCGCGGTCGCGGGCGCGGATCAGGCAGAGCGCAACCGCGTTGCGTCAGTGCACGCGCCGAATACGCGCGCCGAGCCGCGACAATTTCTCTTCGATCGATTCGTACCCGCGGTCGAGATGATAGACGCGTTCGATCGTGGTTTCGCCGCGCGCAATCAGCCCCGCCAGCACCAGGCTAGCGGACGCGCGCAAATCGGTTGCCATCACCGTCGCGCCGTCGAGATGGTCGACGCCCGTCACCACCGCGGTATTGCCCTCGACTTCGATGTGCGCGCCGAGCCGCCGCAATTCCTGCACGTGCATAAAGCGATTTTCGAAGATGGTCTCGGTAATCAGTGCGGTGCCGCGCGCAACGCCGTTCAGGGCCATGAACTGCGCCTGCATGTCGGTCGGAAACGCGGGATAGGGCGCGGTGCGCAGGCTCACGGCGCGCAATGCGCCCGCGGTGCGCAAGCGGATCCAGTCGTCGCCGGTCTCGATGAGAGCGCCTGCTTCGCGCAGCTTATCGAGTACTGCGTCGAGTATGTTAGCGCGCGTATCGCGCAGACAGATGTCGCCCCCGGTCGCCGCGGCGGCCGCCAGAAAAGTGCCGGTCTCGATGCGATCCGGCATCACGCGATAAGTCGCGGCCGTTAGGCGCGGCACGCCGGTTATCCTGATTACGTCGCCGCCCGCACCTTTGATATTGGCGCCCATCGCCTTCAGGCAGTTCGCAAGATCGACGACTTCCGGCTCGCGTGCGGCGTTTTCGATGATCGTCTCGCCGTCGGCCAGTGTGGCCGCCATCATGACGTTCTCGGTGCCGGTGACGGTCACGATATCCATGATGATGTGCGCGCCTTTCAGCCGCGACGCCGTCGCGTGCATGTAGCCGTGCTCGATGTTGATCGTTGCGCCCATCGCCTGCAGCGCTTTCAAATGCTGGTCGACGGGGCGCAGGCCGATCGCGCATCCGCCGGGCAGCGACACGCGCGCCTCGCCGCAACGCGCCAGGAGCGGCCCCAGCACGAGCACCGACGCGCGCATGGTTTTGACCAGATCGTAGGATGCGACCGGATTGTTGAGCGCTTGTGCGTTGAGCTCGACGCCGAGCTTGTCGTCGACCGACACCGTGATCCCCATCTGCGCGAGCAATCCGAGCATGGTGGTGACGTCACGCAGGTGTGGCACGTTGGCAACGCGCAGTGGCTCACCGCTCAATATCGACGCGCACAGGATGGGCAATGCCGCGTTCTTGGCACCCGAGATCCGCGCCTCGCCGGCGAGCGCGACCCCGCCTTCGATGACCAGCTTATCCATGCTCCGAACCTGCGGCGCCTACTTGTTCGCCCAGTCTTCGGGGGTGTAGGTCTGCATCGACAGCGCGTGGATCTCTTCGCGCATGCGCTCGCCGAGCGCGCGATAAACGGTCTGGTGCTGCTGCACCTTGTTCTTGCCGCGGAATGCGGTGCTGACGATCACCGCCTCGAAATGCTGGCCGTCGCCGTCAACGCGCACCAGTTCGCACTCCAGACCCTGCTCGATATAGGACTTCACTTGTTCGGGATTAACCATTCGGCGCCTCAGTTGTCACTCAGTTGTCCGTGTCTCAGTTTATACCCGGTTTTGATCAGCCACAGCGACAGCGAGGACAAGCCCATTGCGTTGGCGAACGAGTTCTGCGATACCGACATCATCGCCAGCCCCGGCACCAGGAACACGGTGTAGTCAACGCCCGGATAGGGCTCCAGCCTATTGCGCAGCGTGTGGCCGAAAACCAGCAGAAAGAGCAGCGCGGTCAGCACTGGTGCCAGCACCGTCTGTATGCTGACTTTCCAGAAACGCAGCCACTCTTTTTGAATCGCGGGGATCATCTGGAAGGAAATGCGTGAGGCGTGAAGCGTGAGGTGTGAGGCGAAAAGGGCGCAAGCCACCGCGCCTGACGCCTAACGCCTCACGCGTTGCCGGCGACCAGTTCGGCGACGCCATACAGCGCCGCCAGGCTTTTCATGCTATCCGGCAGATTGCGAAACGAAACTTGCAGATTTTTCTGTTGCGCGGTGCGCCTCCATTCAAAGAGCACGCTCAACGCCGTGGAATCAACCTCGGTGACCGCCGCGAGATCGATCACGACATCGCCCGTCAGCTGCTGCTTGCCCTCCTCGCACAGGGCGGCGGCATTGGCGATGGTCAGCGCGCCGGATAAGCGCAGCTCGTTGCCGGCGCGTTCGATCATTTCCTCGAAGCCTGCTGCTGGGCCAGCGTCTTGTTCTTGGCCGCCAGCGTCGCGATCAGCCCGTCGATGCCGCTTCTTTGAATTTCGCTGTTAAAACTGCTGCGGTAGTTCTGCACCAGACTCACGCCGGCAATCACCACATCGTAGACCTTCCAGCCGGCGTCGGTTTTCTCCATGTTGTAGTTGATGTCGATCGGATCGCCGCCGTTCTTTTGCCTGATCAGCGAACGGACCATCACCTCCGCGTCGGCGGGCTGCAGTTTGAGCGGGCGGTACTCGATGACCTGATCGCGATACTGCGTAAACGCGCTGGTATAAGTGTGCACGAGCAACGTGCGGAATTCGGTGGTCAGGCTTTGTTGCTGCGCGCCCGAAGCCTGGCGCCACGGCGCCCCGACCGCCAGCCGTGTCATGCGCGAGAAATTGAAATGCGGCAGAACCTTGGCCTCAACCAGGTCGAGGACCTTTTTCGTGTTGCCCGCCTGGATGTCCTTGTCCGTGCGGATGATGGCAATCACCTCGTCGGTGACCTTTTTCGCGAGCACATCAGGCGCCATGATCTGCGCCCGGCCCACCGCCGGCAGCGCGAGCACCATACCCATCAGGAGTCCGGTTATCACTTTGTTCATCGTGCTTCCTTCCGTATCATGGGTTACGCGCAGCCGCGTTACTTCGTGTTGCCGCCCTCGGCCGCCTTACTGTACATGAATTGGCTGATCAATTTCTCCAGCACCACCGCCGACTGCGTGAGTTTAACGGTTTCTCCGCCCGCCAGCATCCCGTCGTCCGCCCCGCCCTCAAGGCCGACGTATTGCTCGCCGAGCAGTCCGGCGGTGAGGATCGATGCCGACGAGTCTTTGGGAAACTTGTAAGCTTTCTCGATGTCCATGCTGACTTTCGCCATGAATTTATCGTTATCGAAAGTAATCGCGGCGACGCGGCCGACGACAACGCCCGCGCTTTTCACGGCCGCGCGCGGCTTGAGTCCGCCGATATTGGTGAACTCGGCGGATAACTGGTAGGTATCAGTGCCGCCGAAACTGCCCATGTTGCCGACCTTGAGCGCAAGTATCGTCAGCGCACCAAGACCCGCGACCACGAAGAGACCGACCCAGAGATCGATAGTCGAGCGTTCCATTAAATCCCCCGAAACATAAAAGCGGTTAAGATAAAATCCAGAGCGAGCACCGCCAGCGACGAGGTTACCACCGTGCGCGTGGTGGCGCCGGAAACCCCTTCGGCTGTCGGCGTCGCGTCGTAGCCCTCGAATAACGCGATCCACGTCACGGCAAAGCCGAAGACGACGCTCTTGATCACGCCGTTCACGATGTCCTCGCGAAAATCCACCGCGCTTTGCATTTGCGACCAGAACGAGCCTTCATCGACCCCGATCAGCACCACACCGATCAGATAGCCGCCGTAAACGCCCATGGCGCTGAACATCGCCGCCAGGAGCGGCATCGAGATCACGCCCGCCCAGAAACGCGGCGCCACGACGCGGGCGATCGGGTCTACCGCCATCATTTCCATCGCCGACAGCTGTTCGGTAGTCTTCATCAGGCCGATCTCGGCGGTCATCGCCGAACCGGCGCGGCTCGCGAACAGCAGCGCCGACACGACAGGCCCCAATTCACGCACCAGCGACAGCGCAACCAGCACCCCGAGCGCGGATTCCGAACCGTACGTTTTCAGCGTCTGGTAACCCTGGAAGCCCATCACCATGCCGACGAACAACCCCGAGACCATGATAATGATCATCGACAACACGCCGGTAAAGTAAAGCTCCCGGATTATCAGGTGCGGACGGCGAAAACCCGTTCCGGAATGCACCAGCGTCAACACGATAAATCGCGTGGCGTAACCCAGCCGCAGCACGCTGTCGATCGCGTGGTGGCCGACGGTACGAAAGTTGATAATGGCGCCGCGGTTAAACAAGTTCGAGTTCCTCGCTGAAATTCCGGCTCGGATACTGGTAGGCGACGGGGCCGTCCGCTTCGCCCCACACGAACTGGTGCACCAGCGGATCTTTGGATTCGCGCATTTGTGCGGGTGTGCCGTGCGCGACCATGACGCCTTCCGACAAGTAATAAACGTAATCGACGATGTCGAGCGCTTCCTGCACGTCGTGCGTCACCACGATCGAGGTCGAACCCAGCGCGTCATTGAGCTGCCTCACCAGATTGCGGATGACGCCCAGCGATATCGGATCCAGCCCTGTAAAGGGTTCGTCGTACATCATCAGCATCGGGTCGAGCGAGATGGCGCGCGCGAGCGCCACGCGCCGCGCCATGCCGCCCGACAATTCGGCGGGCATCAGCCGGTGCGCACCGCGCAGGCCCACGGCGTGCAGTTTCATCATCACCAGGTCGTTAATCATCACTTCCGGCAGATCCGTATGCTCGCGCATCTGGAACGCTACGTTATCGAACACCGACAAATCGGTAAATAACGCCCCGAACTGAAACAGCATGCCCATGCGGCGGCGCATCCGGTAGAGTCCGTCGCGATCGAGGTCATGCGTCAATTGGCCGTCCACCCTGACCGAACCCTGGGTCGGCTTCAAAGCGCCGCCGATCAATCGCAGCAGCGTGGTCTTGCCGGAACCACTGATTCCCATGATCGCGACAACCTTGCCGCGCGGTATCACCATATCAATTCCGGTCAGGATGGTGCGCTGGCGGTCGTAGGAAAAACCGACCCCGCTGATTTCTACCAGATTTTCTGCCGCCACGGTCGCCTGAACGCTATAAAACCATAAATTCTAATCAGTTAACCAAATTACCACAATCGATGCCGGATTGGCGCGCGGGGGACGAGACGCCCCGCATGCCGGCCCGAGCGAATGTTATAAGATAGCCCAAACTCATTGTCCGGGCCCCGTCAGCCATGTCAGAAACCGCTTTGCGCTTTGCCGGTGTGCAGAAAAGCTACGGTCGCGCGCATGCGCTGCGCGACGTTTCATTTGAGGTCTCGAGCGGCGAATTTTTCGGCCTGGTCGGCGTCAACGGCGCGGGCAAAACGACGCTGCTCAAATGCCTGCTTGATTTTTGCAACATCCAGGGCGGCGGCATCGAAATTTTCGGCACGCCGCATCACCTGACGACGGCGCGACGGCGACTCGCATTCCTGCCCGAACGCTTCACCCCACCCTATTATTCGACCGGCAGGGACTTCATCCAGTACGTACTCGACATGCAGTCCACGCCTTATGACCGCGTTGCAACCGAACAGTTGCTCGGGCAACTCGAACTCGACCTGGCGGCGCTCCAGCTGCCCGTGCGCGCTTACTCCAAAGGCATGACGCAAAAGCTCGGGCTCGCGGCATGCCTGCTCTCGCGCAAGGATCTTTACATACTTGACGAACCGGCCAGCGGTCTTGACCCGAAGGCGCACGCCCTGTTCAAAGCCCAGTTGCGGGAGCTCAGGCGCCAGGGGCGCACCGTGTTCTTCACCTCACACGCGCTTGCCGACGTGGCGGAAATCTGCGATCGCATCGCGATAATGCACGCCGGGACCCTGCGCTTCGCCGGCACGCCAGCGGCGCTCTGCGCGCAATACGCGAGCAGCGACCTCGAACAGGCTTTCCTGCACTGCATAGCCGGCGCGTTGCTACCGGCGTGAGCCGGGCACGCGGGGCAAGGCTATCAGGCGGCAACACTATCTGGCAGAATACTCAGTAAGATTAAGGGGGCGATTTGGAAACTCCGCAGGGCAAGCCGGATCTGCTGATCGTCGATGACGATCCGCTGATCAGCGACACGCTGAACTTCGTGCTCAGTCGCGATTTCAATGTCTATGTCGCGGAATCGCGCGCGCAGGTCAAAAGCCTCCTGCGCCAGCTCGACGATCCGCCGCAGTTGGCGTTGATCGATCTGGGCCTGCCGCCGACGCCGCACCGTCCCGACGAGGGCTTCAAGCTGATCAACGAACTGATCGCTTACTCGCCAAGCATCAAGATCCTGGTGTTGTCGGGACAGAACGAAGAAACCAATGCCCGGCACGCGCGCACCCTTGGCGCGATTGAATTCATCGCCAAGCCGTGCGAACCGGAAAAGATCAAAGAGCTTTTGCTCAACGCGCTGCAGATCCGCGATGCGGAAATAAGCGCACAGGCGGGCGGCGGCAGCGGATTGATCGGCAAGAGCCTGCCGATCGACAAGTTGCGCCAGCAAATCAGCCAATATGCGAATGCGCCGTTTCCGGTGTTGATCGAAGGCGAATCCGGCAGCGGCAAGGAACTCATTGCCTCCGCCCTGCACCAGCAGAGCACGCGCGCGGCGAAGCCGTTTCTCGCCCTGAACTGCGCGGCCATCTCGCCGAACCTGGTCGAGCCGACACTGTTCGGCTACAGCAAGGGTGCGTTTACCGGCGCCACGACCTCGAGATCCGGCTACTTCGAAGACGCCAAGGACAGCACGCTTTTTCTCGACGAGATCGGCGAGTTGCCACTGGAGCTGCAGGCGAAGTTATTGCGCGTGCTGGAAAACGGCGAATACCAGCGCGTCGGCGAAACCCAGAGTCGCGTGAGCAACGCGCGCGTGATCGCCGCGACCAATCGCGACATGCGGCAGGAAATTCGCAACGGCCGTTTTCGCGCCGACCTCTATCACCGCTTATCCGTATTCACGATCGACATGCCGCCCCTGCGCGAACTGGGCGAGGACAAACGCATGCTGCTCGACCATTTTCGCGACTTTTACTCGCGCCAGGCGGCAGTCAAGACTTTCGAGCTCGACGCCAAGTCGATAGCGCTGTGGCTCGAATACAGCTTTCCAGGCAACGTACGCGAGCTGCGCAATATCGTCATCCGGCTGACGACGAAGCACGCGGGGCAAGCGGTCAACGCCGAACAGCTCCAGGTCGAACTTGACATGGAAAGCATGGAGCTCGACCTGCCGGGGCTGCCGCTGGGCCAGGATTTCAAGTCGGTGCTCGAGGCCGCCAAGAAGCACCTGCAATTGCAAAAGAATTTCAACCTTGATCTGACGCTGCAGCAGTGGGAGAAAGGTTATGTCGAAGCCGCGCTGATGATCACGCAGGGCAATCTCTCGCAGGCGGCCAAGCTCCTGGGCATCCATCGCACGACGCTGTACAGCCGTATGCAAAACTACGGCACGCCGGAAGAACCACCGGGCAATTCGGAATAGGCCGGCAGACTGATGTATTACACCCATTTCGGACTCGCCCAGCCGCCATTTCGCATTACGCCCGATACCGAGTTTTTTTTTGGCGGCGGCAACCGCGGTCCGATACTCGAAGCGATGATCTACGCCATCAGCGAGGGCGAAGGCATTATTAAGGTCACGGGCGAGGTCGGCAGCGGCAAAACCATGCTGTGCAGCATGATGCAGACACGGCTGCCGGCGCACATCGAGAGTGTTTACCTCGCAAATCCCAGCGTATCGCCCGAGGAAATCCTGCATGCGATCGCGGCCGAATTGCATCTCGCGCCAGCGCGCGATGCCGGTCACCTCGAAGTCACGCAAATACTGAACAACCATCTGCTCAAGCGGCACGCCGCTGGCAAGCAGGTCGTGATGTTCGTCGAAGAATCACAAAGCATGCCGATCGCGACGCTCGAGGAGATTCGTTTATTGTCCAATCTCGAGACCGCGCACGGCAAATTGCTGCAAATCGTGCTGTTCGGCCAGCCGGAGCTCGAAGACAATCTGCGCCAGCCGCGGATCCGCCAGTTGCGCGAACGTATCACCCACAGTTTCCGGTTGAGCCCGTTGAAACCCGGTGAAATCAGCGATTACCTCGACTTCCGCCTGCGCGCGGCCGGCTACCGCGGCCCGGATCTTTTTTCGCCACAGGTTGTCAACGCGATTGCCAAGGCGTCGGGCGGACTCACGCGCCGCGTCAACCTGATTGCCGACAAGGCTATGCTTGCGGCGTTCGCAGAGAACACGCACACGATCAGGCTCAAACACATTAGGGCGGCCGTACGTGACAGCGAGTTCAGCCACTATGACGCACCGCGACCACGGCTTAATTTCAGGCTTGCGCTGTTACTGTGCGCGCTCGGTGCCGCGATTGGCATCGCGCTTTACGCGCAATTTGGTGCTTACCCGACCAGCCCTTCGGCGCCGCGCGAGCCGCAAGCGGCCGCATCCCCGCCGTCTCCGCTCGCCAGTTCCGCCGCCACTGACGCCTCCCAAGCCCCGGCCGCGACGACTGCGAATGACACGAAGCCGGCCGAGCATCCCACGACTAAGACCGCAGATACAACACCGACCGCCCCTGCGACGACTGCACCCATAACGACAGCCCCTGCGACGGCTGTCCAAGCAACCGCCCAGCCAGTCGTCAAAACGCCGGCCCCAGAGCCTAATAACCCAGTTGCCGCAACAGAAAAATCGATAGCGGGCGCAAACTCACTAAAACCCCCTGTCGCCCAGGACGAACTGGAGTTGCGCTTGGCGGCGACTAAAGACTGGTTGTCACAACGCGACAAAAATGCGGTCAGTATTCAACTACTGGGGGCGGACAATCCCTCCCAGCTAAAGCATCACCTCAACGTAATTCGCAAATATGTTGAAATTAATGAGATTTTTGTGTACCGTACCATTGCCAAACAAAAACCGTCGCTAACGGTGTTGTACGGTTCTTTTGATGATCGCCGCGCTGCGCTTGAAGCACTCGCCAAGCTGCCGGCGCCATTGAAAGCGTATAAACCGGTTTTGCGGACGATGAAGGGCATACGCGCCGAGATCGCTCAGCACCAGTCCTCCTGACGCGAGCGGGTCACGGCTGCGGGCACGTGACGTCGTGGGCTTTTGACAGGGGGTAGCACCATGCTTGCAAACTTGAGTTTCGACAATCGGCTTCACGCTGGTGTCCGCACCGGCCGCCGTGAACCCGCGTTGCGGCGCCTTCCCGCACCAACACGTGTTGCCCTGGTTAGTGCACTGGTGTTGTTATCGCTCGCCGGCTGCTACAAGCGCTCGGTGCTGCCGCAATCGGAAGGGCAAATTACAACCGCCGCGGCAAAACCGTCGCTGGCGGACGTGCCGCCGCCCGCGCGCACCAGCGACTTCGTGCCGCCGCCCAAACCAGCCATCAAGCCACCGACCTACAGCGTGGTAGTCCACGAAGTACCCGTGAAGGAATTGCTGTTCGCGCTCGCGCGCGACACCAGGCAAAACATCGATATCCATCCGGGCCTGCAAGGCCTGGTCAGTTTGAACGCGATCAACGAATCACTGCCGGCGATCCTTGACCGCGTAAGCAAGCAGGTCAATATGCGTTATCGCGTCGAAGCCAACACCCTCATCGTGTCACCCGATACCGCCTACATGAAGACGTACAGGGTCAATTACGTCAATATGACGCGCGACACCACTTCAACCATCGGCGTGTCCGGCCAGATCGAGTCTGGCGGCGCGGGCACCACCAGCAGCGGTGGCGCCAGCGGCGGCGGCAGTAGCGGCGGCGGGCAGCTCAATGCCTCGAGTACGGTAGTAAAAACGGTCAGCAATAACAACTTCTGGGACGCCCTGGAAAAAAACATCCGCGCGATTCTAAATTCGACGCGCCAGCAAAGCCTTTCCACCGAAGCAAAAGCGGAACGCGCCGAACTGATCAGGCAGAATGTTGATGCCCAAACCAGGCTAGCGGAAGCCTCTAGCAAAGCCGGTGCGGGGGCACCAGGCCTTGCCACCGCCGTTAACCCCGGCGGCGCCGCAAGCGCCCTGCAGACGAATCTGCTACCCGATGATGTCATCATCAATTCCATGTCGGGCACGCTGGCAGTGAATGCCACGGAAAAACAGCACCAATTGGTGCAGCAGCATCTCGACAGCATCACGCAGATGGCGCAGCGCCAGGTGCTAATCGAAGCCACGATCGCCGAGGTCACCTTGTCTGATGCGTATCAGGCCGGCATCGACTGGAGCCGGCTGGCGATAAGCGGCGGTCTCAATGTCACCCAATCGCTGATCGGCGGCGTTGCCAACGCGTTCAACGCGGGCAGCCTGACTATCGGCTACATTAACCCGACCTCGAGCATCGGCAACATCAGTGCGTCGATCAAACTGCTCAACCAGTTTGGCAACACGCGTGTGCTGTCGAGTCCCAAGCTGATGGCGCTCAACAATCAGACTGCGCTGCTTAAGGTCGTCGACAACATCGTCTATTTTTCGATCTCATCGCAACAGGGCGTTACGACTGGCGTCACGACAACCGCCCCGACCTTCAACACGACGGCGCTGACGGTCCCGGTCGGCATGGTCATGACGCTGACCCCGCAGATCAACGAGAACGGGCAGGTCACCGTCACCGTGAGACCCACCGTGACGCGCATCCTCAGTTTCGCCAATGACCCAAATCCCAGCTTGTGCAGCGCGGCCATTATCGCCGCCTTGGGGAAATGCATCACCAATCCGGTGCCCCAGATCCAGACACGCGAAATGGAATCAGTGCTCCAGCTCGTGAGCGGCCAGACCGCGGTACTGGGCGGACTGATGCAGGACAATCTGCAATACAACCGCAACTCGATACCAGGTGCCGGCTCTGCCGCGAATACCGGGGTGTTCAGCGAACTCTTTGGCATCCGCGACGACAAGATCAGCAAGTCTGAACTGGTGATTTTCCTGCGCTCGACCGTGATTACAAATCCTTCGCTCGAAAGCGACGAACTCAAGTTCTTCAAGAAGTTCCTGCCGCGACAAACCGACACGCCCACCGAAACCTTGCCCGGCGAAACCGCGGGCCCGCCTAAATGAGTCTGTTGATGAAGGCCTTGGAAAAGGCCGCCAAGGATCGGGTCGAAACCAACGGCGACCCGACGCCCGCTATGCCGGCCGTCGCGGCCACACCCGGCCGGGCGGCCGACCCTGAACTCACTCTCGAACCGATTGCCGCGCCGGCAACCGCTGCGCCGCCGCGCGCGCAGTCGCCGGCACCGCGTAAATCCGCCGCGGCACCCGCGATGCCCGCCACGCCGCGCGAATCGGCACAAGCGGCGGCCGTAATCCGCGCCGGACAACGTGAAACGAGCGGCAGTATCGCCGCCTATCTGCGCGATCGTCCGCTCATGACCTTCGGCACCCTCGCCGCGCTGTTTTTGATCGGCTTTGGCGGCTATGTTTACGTGCAGATGACCCCCGGTCTGTTCGTCACGCAAGCGCCGCGGCCCGCACCGAGCGCGCCGATTGCACAAGCGCCTGCTCCGGCGCCCGCCGCTGCGGTTGGCAGCAGCAGCGCAACAATGCCCGCGACACAGCAGCCGCTACCGCTCACTTCACTGTTGCCGCCGCCGCAAATTATCGACAAGGAAAAATCGGTACCGCCGGTGCCCGTTGCCCCCGCGGCGGCAAGCATAGCCGCGCAAGCGCCCGCGCCCGCGGCAACTACTGCGCCAACACCTCGCGACACCATCAAGGTGACCGCGGGCACCGCAACGCCGACCGTCAATCCGTTGTTGGCCGACGCCTACAGCGCGCTCACGGCCGGCAATCTCGAATCATCGCAGCGACTCTATAGCCAATTGGTAAGAAGCGATCCGCGCAACGTCGAGGCGCTGCTGGGACTCGCCGCGATCGCCACGCAGCAGGGTGATCGCGATGCGGCGAGCAGGAATTACGTCAAGGTACTTGAACTGGACCCGCGTAACACACCCGCGCAGGCGGGATTGCTCGGATTGGTCGGCCGTGCCGATCCGCAATCCGCCGAAACCCGCGTCAAACAGCTGATCGCGCGCGAACCAACCGCCGCCTACCTGTATTTCACACTCGGCAACACTTATATCGATCAAAGCCGCTGGCCCGACGCCCAGCAGGCTTTTTTTCAGGCGCACAACCTGCAGCCGGACAATCCCGATTACGCCTATAATCTTGCCGTCGCGCTCGAACATATCGGTCAATCCAGACCGGCGCTTGATTTTTACCGCCGCGCCGTGCTCCTCTCCACGGCGAAAGGCCACGCCAATTTCAGCACTGCCGCCGCCCAGGAACGCGTCAGCAAGCTCGAAAAATTCGTGCAGTAACGATCCGCCCACGGTACGACGGCAGCGTTACGGCAGGCAGAAGGAAGCGCGATGCGGTGCAACTCACTGTCCGTAACGAACTAAACGTCGATGGCTGAAAACCGCAAAAAACTGCGATTGGGCGAACTGCTGGTGCAGCAGGGGCTGATCACCCCTGACCAGTTGGGCATCACGCTGGCCGAGCAGAAACAGAACAACATGCCGATCGGCCGGCAGTTGGTGCGTCTCGGCTTCATTACCGAAGCCGCGATTCGCGACATCATGGCGCGCACGGTGGGCCAGGAATCGATCGACCTCGCGCAGGTCGTGGCCGACCCGGAAGCCTTGAAGCTCATACCCCAGGACTTCGCGCGCCGCCATCGCCTGCTGCCGATCGCGTACGACCCGGAAGAGCGCCAGCTCAGCATCGCGACGACCGAGATCTTCAACGTCGTTGCACTCGACCAGTTGCGCGCAACACTCGGGCCTACCGTCGAAATCAAGACCCAGCTTGCCGGCGAGGCGCAGCTCGAGGATTACATCGACCAGTTCTACGGACACGAACTGTCGGTCGACGGCATTCTGCAGGAAATAGAGACCGGCGAGATCGATTACCAGAGTCTGGGCGTGGGCGGCGACGAATATACGCAGCCGATGGTGCGGCTGGTCAATGCCCTCTTGGTCGATGCGGTCAAGCGCGCCGCCTCCGATATCCACTTCGAGCCGGAATACGCGTTCCTGCGCATTCGCTACCGTATCGACGGCGTGCTCGAAACGGTCAGAAGCCTGCACAAGACCTACATGCCCGGAATCACGGTACGCATCAAGGTGATCAGCGAAATGAACATCGCCGAAACGCGCGCGCCGCAGGACGGCCGGCTGTCGCTGACGCTGAACGGGCGGCCGGTCGATTTTCGCGTCTCGACGCACCCGACGATCCACGGTGAGAACATCGTGCTGCGCATACTCGATCGCGAAAAATCGATCATCAGTCTCGACAAGATGAACCTCCCTGCGCCGACGCTCACCCGCCTGAGCCTGATCCTGGCGCGTCCCGAGGGCATCCTGGTCGTGACGGGCCCGACCGGCAGCGGCAAGACCACGACGCTCTACTCGCTGTTGTCGCAGGTCAACGATGAGACCGTCAACATCATGACGCTCGAGGATCCGGTCGAGTACCCGCTGACATTGATGCGTCAGACCTCGGTCAACGACGCAGTGCGCATGGACTTCGCCAACGGCATACGCTCGATGATGCGCCAGGACCCGGACATTATTCTGGTCGGCGAAATCCGCGACCGCGACACGGCCGAAATGGCGTTTCGCGCGGCGATGACAGGTCACCAGGTGTTTTCAACGTTGCATTCGAACTCGGCGCTGGGCGCGTTTCCGCGCCTGCTCGACATCGGAATCCAGCCCGACATCATGGCCGGCAACATCATCGGCGTGATTGCGCAACGCCTCGTACGCGTGCTGTGTGTACACTGCAAGGAGGCGTACGTGCCGACGATTGAAGAGCGCAAGATACTCGGCGCGGCGGCGGAAAATATCAACCATATCTACCGCCCGACCGGCTGCGGCAAGTGCAGCAACAAGGGCTATAAAGGCCGCAGCGCCGTAATGGAACTGCTGGTAATGGACGGCGATCTCGACGAATTGGTCGCGCGCCGCGCCACGGCGAAGGAACTGCGCGCGGCCGCGATGGCCAAGAACTTCCGCCCGCTCGCGGAGGAAGGCGTGGCGCTCGTGCTGAACGGAACCACCAGTATCGCGGAAGTGTCGCGTTCGGTCGATCTGACCGGCCGGTTTAATTAGAGCCTGTCTCATGAATTCCCACGTGATGCGTTGTCGCCGGAAAAGTCGATTGCCCAGCGTATGCAGCCACTCATCACGTGATGCGCAAACCGCGTACGCCGCCTGACCGTGGCTTCCTTCAAATACAAAGCCGTCGATAAAACCGGCCGCCCTGCGCGCGGCGCGCTCGATGCGGTAAACGAGGTCGACCTCGAATTGCGGCTGCGCCGTATGGGTCTCGACCTGATCACTTTTCGCGAGATCGAGAAAAGCGCCAGCGGCTTCGGCGCGGGCGGCAGCATTACGCGCCGCGATCTGATCACCTTTTGTTTCGACATGGAGCAAATCACGCGCTCGGGCATTCCGCTGCTCGAGGGCATACGTGACCTGCGCGATTCGATCGAGAACCCGCGCTTTCGGGAGATACTGGCGACCCTGATCGAAGACATGGAAGGCGGCCGCGTCCTGTCGCAAGCGATGTCGCAACATTCCTACGTGTTCGATACCGTGTTCGTGAGCTTGATCCGTGCCGGCGAACAAGCCGGGCGACTCACGGAGGTGTTCGCCAATCTGGGCGCCACGCTCAAATGGCAGGACGAACTCGCGTCGCAAACCAAACGCCTGCTGATGTACCCCACCTTCGTGCTGGTCGTCGTGCTGGCCGTGATGCTGTTCATGCTGATCTACCTGGTCCCGCAGGTCACACAACTGCTGAAGGCCATGGGTATCGCCCTGCCCGTGCAAACCCGGGCGCTGATTTTTTTATCCAATGGCGTTCTCGATTACTGGCCGTTCGTGTTCGGAATTCCCATCGCACTGGTGGCGACACTCGTGGTCATGGTGCGGCAGAGCCCCAAGGCGCACTACCTGTGGGACTACACCAAGCTGCATCTGCCGGTGTTCGGCCCCATCATGCAGAAAATAATCATGTCGCGTTTCACGAATTTTTTTGCGTTGATGTACCAGTCCGGTATTACAATTCTGGACGCGATCAAGACGTCGGAGGATATCGTCGGCAATCGCGTTATCGCCGACGGACTGATGCGCGCCGGCGCGCAGATTACGGCGGGCGACAGCCTGACCGAGACGTTTCAGAACCTCGGCATATTCCCGCCCCTGGTGATTCGCATGCTGCGCGTTGGAGAAGCCACCGGCGCACTCGATACCGCGCTGCTCAATGTGACTTATTTTTATAACCGCGACGTCAAGGAGTCGGTTGACAAGGGTATGGCCATGATCGGACCGGTGCTCACGGTCTTTCTGGGCGGCATGATGATATTCATCATGTGGTCTGTACTGGGGCCCGTTTATGATATTCTGGGCAAGATCAAGTTCTAGATAAACGTTTAATCACAAAGGCAAAATAACCTCGCCATGGCGGATAAACTGCTGATTTCGGTGTCGGCCATCCAGGTCAGCGCGGCGCGCTGGCACGGCGGACGGCTGGGCGAGTGCACCGTTTTTGAAAACAGCGAGGCGGGGCTGGCGGCCTTCGCGTCCCATCTTGCGCGGGGCCCGCAGTTGCCGGCTCACATGATCGTTGATGCGGTGGAGGAAGACTATCGCTTCGAATCCCTGCCGCACAGTTTCGGCAGCGACCGCAGCGAAATGATCGCCCGCAAGTTGAAGCAGCATTACCGCAATACGGTGTATTGCAGTGCGCGCATGCAGGGGCGCGATCCCGGCAAGCGGCGCGACGACCGCTATCTGTTTTGCGCGCTTACCAATCCGGAATTAATCACGCCGTGGCTGCAGGCGGTCACCGAGCGCGAGTTGCCGGTTGCGGGCATCTACCTGTTGCCGACGGTCAGCGCGAGACTGATCGAAAATCTGAAACTCAAGCAAACCAACCTGCTGGTCGTCTCGATCCACGGCACGGGACTGCGGCTGAGCTTCTTCCGCGAGCAACAACTTCGCATCAGCCGCCTGGCACGCATCGACGGCAGCGAAAAAGAGGCGATCAAGAATTACGCGGAGGAGATTTCCAACACGCGCCTCTATCTGCATGCGCTGCGCGTTATGACGCTGGACGAACATCTGTCGGTGCTGATCGTCGACCGCAATGACACGCTGGTCGAACTCGCGCAGGCGATCGCGTTCGACAATCCCAATATCGAGTGCCAGCGTCTCGGCCACAAGGAGATCGTCACCAGCCTCGGTGTCACCGCGCCCGCGCTGGATTCGTCGAGCGACGCTCTGTATCTGCACCTGTTGGGGTTGCGCCCGCCCGAGGATAACCTTGCGCCGGACAATGTCACGCTCGGCTACCGTCAGCACCAGATTCGTCGCGGCATCTATGCGTTGGCCGGAGTTACCGCGTTTGCCGCCGCCACCTGGTGCGCGATAACCCTCTATCAGGTATTCGATGCCCGCTGGGACACCGCAAACGCGCGCCGCGAAACTACCGAACTGCAGACGAAATATCAGGAAGCGACGCGCCAGTTTCCGGCGGCGCCCACGACCGCCGAAAACCTGCGACGCGCAGTTGAAGTCTCGCAGAAAATCGGGGCCACCACGCGCACGCCCGAAGGCACGATGGAACTGGTAAGCCAGGCGCTGGAGCGTAATCCTGCGATTGTCCTGAAAACGTTTGGCTGGAAATACGACAGCACGGCTTTCGACGCGGGCCGCGATGGCAATCCGTCACCGACGGCGGCGCCGCCGGTCGCGCCGCCGCCGACCGTGCCGGCCGGCGGCAAGCGCAAGGAGAGTGCGCTCGTTGAAGGCGAGGTGCGCCCATTTCTCGGCGATTACCGTGCCGCGATCGAATCGATCAACCGTTTTGCCGAGACTCTGTCGCAACAACCCAATGTAGCCGAAGTCAAGGTGGTCAAGTTGCCGCTGAACATCAGTCCGAGCCTGACATTGTCCGGGAATACCACCGACAGCCGCGAGCAGGCAGGCAGGGCGGAATTCACGATAATACTGGTGTTAAAGCCGGCCGCATGAACGCCAACGAATTACGCGCGCTGCAAAACCCGCTGATCATGCTGCTGGTGGTGGTGGGTCTTTGCGCCGGACTCATCTACCAGCTCGATCAGACGTTGACGTCCACCAAACGCGAACTCGCCCAGTATCAGAACCAGCTGCGCGAGGCGCGTACCCGTTTGCAGAAATCCGGCGACGAAAAGCAGATCATCGTTCGCTATCTGCCCAACTATCAATACCTGCAACGCATCGGTTTCGTCGGCGACGAGCAACGCCTGAACTGGCTTGAGGGCCTGCGGCTCGCGAATCAGCAGGCGCAATTGTTCGGTATCCAGTACCAGATAGGGACCCAGCAGGTTTACCCCTACGCGGCGGAAATCGACCCGGGTCAGCTTACGCTGCACCAGTCGGTGATGAAACTCGATTTCCGCCTGTTGCATGAAGGCGACCTGATGCGCTTTCTGACGGCGCTCGGCAAACAGGGCGCGGGGTTTTTTGCCGTCAACCAATGCCGGATTGAACGTCTTAACATGGGTGGCAGCATACGTTTCCAGCCGAATTTGCGCGCCGAATGCGATATCGCCTGGATCACCGTGAATCCGGGTTCGCCGGGAGGCCGAAAATCATGACTGCTCGTACCCTGGGTGTGCTGGCCCTGATGTTGATTGCGTGCACGGCTTACGCGGCAGAACTCGAGCGCATGTTCTTCACGCCCGCGCAACGGGCGACATTGGATAACGCGCGAAAACAGAATATTCGCGTTGAAATCGGCAGCGACAATGAGCAACCGGCGGCGGCGCCCGTGCCGCAAAACTTCAGCGTCAACGGCGTGATACGGCGCAGCGACGGCAAAAGCACGATCTGGCTCAATAACCGCGTTGTCAGCGAACAACCAGCCAGTGGCATGAAGGCGGCGGTCGGCAAGACCGACAACCGGGTGCGGTTGAGCGTCCCCGAGAGCGGGCGCAGCGTGGACCTCAAGGTCGGTCAGACGGTGGAAATCGTCAGCGGCGCTGTGGAAGAAAGCTATTTACGGCGTCCCGCCCCCAAACCTGAGGCCAAAACCGCTCCTGGCGCCGAAAATAGCGGCGCTGACGTGGCAAATGTCACACCGGTGCAACCGCGGGACGCCGTAAAATCGCAATCCGCGCTCCAGAAAAGGCCGGCGCGTGCCGTCGAACGTGATGTACGCGATGACGCGAGAAACGACAACGGTGCGGATAAGAAGTGACGTCAACCCAGGTGCCCCGCGAGCATGGCGCTCATGCCCATTACTCAGCGCAATATCAAACCGAAATTTTTCGCGCAGCGTGGCTATGCGATGCTCGGTATTATCGCTGCCGTCGGCGTCGCGGCAACCGCGATGGTCGTCACCTCGCTCAGCGCGACTGCGGTTCGCAATGAACAAGGCCGCAAAACGAGCAGCGCACTTGCGCTTGCCAGGCAGGCCCTGATCGCCAGCGCCGCATCCAGCCCCAGTCATCCCGGCAGCCTGCCGTGCCCCGATACCAATGACGACGGGCAATCAGACCCGATCTCAGGGGCATGCACGGCATCGATCGGGCGCTTACCCTGGCAGACGCTGGGTCTGCCGGATTTGCGCGACGCGGCAGGCGAGCGCCTGTGGTATGCCCTGTCGGAGAATTTTCAGGACATTGCCGCCAATCGCATCAACACCAATGTCTACGGTCAATTGCAGATGCATGAAGGCGAAAGCTACACCACCGGTGTGGTGGCAATCGTATTCGCGCCGGGCCGGACGATTGGAAATCAACGACGCGACGCGCAATACGTCAACAATATGGAAGGTTATCTCGAAAGCTACGCGAACGAAAACAGGACCGCCACGCTGCGCGCGCAAGACAACTCGTATAACGATCAGTTGGCGCTGATCACCCCGGCAGATATTTTCTCGCTCGTCGGCCGGCGCGTTGCCAAAGAAGTACAGAACGCGCTGCAAACCTATTACACAGCGATGTCAGGGCGGCTTCCATGGTATGCGCCTGCCTGCACCGGCAGCGTCACCGTGAGTTGTCCGACAGTTAATCCGCTGCCTGAGCAGCCGTCGCCGGCGGCCGCGTTGCCGGCGGCGGGAACGATAGGTTATCTTCCAACGGATGATAACAATTTCAATTCGGCCATCCCAAGCTGGTTCAGCGCAAACAATTGGAACTCGGTGATGTCCTACCGCGTGGACAGCGATTGTGCCGCCGGACTTCAAGCGTGCGGCACGGCGTTTGACGGGTATACGATTAGCGAAAGCAACCGCGTTTTAATAGGTTTCAGCGGGGGCACGGCCAACGCCGGCACCAAGGCGGTTTTAGGTTTTGCCGGCGTGAACACCATGTATAGCAACTACCAGACGACAGTGCTCAACGTAGCGGTTCAATAGTCCGGCATCACTGCATGTCACACCTGATCTGCCTGCGCCCACATTACGAGCACTTCACGCGCGGCGCGCGCGAGACCGGTTTTACCCTGATCGAGCTTGCAATCTCGTTGCTCATCATTACGCTGCTCGCGACCGTCCTGCTCACACCGATAACCACACAGGTCACGCAATCGAGGATTTCGCAGGCGCGGACCGATCTCGATCAAATCAACGAGGCGCTGATCGGGTTTGCTCTAGCGCAGGCCAAGCCACGGCTGCCATGCCCGGATGCGACCACCGGCGCGGGCGCCAACGACGGTGTCGAGGATTGCGGTGCGTTTAATGCAGGACAAACGATCGGCGGGAATATTCCGTGGGTAACGCTGAATGTTCCGTCGACCGACCCATGGGGACAGCGCTATCAGTATCGCGTAAACAGCGCCTACACCGACAATGTCAACGGGTTTACGCTGAGCACTGCGCCGACCGGCGCCTGCAATACGCCCGGCACGGCGGGCACTGGAAACCTGTTCACCACCACGGTCGGGCAGCTTAGAATCTGCGGCGACAGTGCCTGTGCTTCGACGCTCGCAAATACCAATGTTCCGGCGGTAATTTTTTCGCGCGGCCCCAACGGTACGACTGCGCCAACCAGCGCCGACGAAGTCGAAAATACGGATAGCGATTGCCTGTTTGTCAGCCGCACGTATTCGTCGGTTACCGGCACCGAGTTTGACGATCTGCTGGTATGGGTGTCGCCGGGCATCCTGTTCAGCCGCATGGTTACGGCGCAGAAACTGCCCTGATCCCCCGCACGACTCCAGGGCAAACACCGGTGCGCCCGCCTATACTTTTGCATACCGGCTTATAATTCCAAATGCTTGTCTGCTGCACCGCCTGGTCAAGGCCGAAGCCAGGCCCGGTGCACGACGAATCCCGTGCGGCAAACAGATGCCCGGTAGCACCCGGGGCAAATCACGACCGCCGACGGTAATGTCACGCCGATGCGCGCATGTTTACCGGCCGAATTTCGGCTCACGAACATGATAATGAAGCGAAAATCGAAGCAAGTCCGCGGCGCACATGGCGGCTATGTCGGCATTTTGCTGATTGCCGTGATCGGCACGGCCGCCGCGACCTGGTTTGTGACGTCGTTCGGTGCAAACGCCGTACGCATCGAACGCGAACGCAAAACCACCGCCGCATTGGCGCTGGCCAAGCAAGCGCTCATCGGACGCGCGGGCATCGATAACTCGGTTCCCGGCAGCCTGCCCTGTCCGGACATCGTCACCCATATTGCGGGCAGCAATATGCCCGACGATGGCATCGCGGATTTATTCGCCGGGACGAACTGCCCCAGCTACGTCGGCCGCTTGCCGTGGCGCACGCTGGGACTGCCTGATTTGAGGGATGCGGATGGCGAGCGCCTGTGGTACGCGCTAGCGCCCAATTTCCGCGACTATGCGAGTCTCGTGCTTATTAATGACACGACCATCGGCACGTTATCCGTATCCAGCGCCACGCCCGTCACCAACGTGGCAGCGATCGTGTTCTCGCCGGGCGCGGCGTTGGGCGGACAATCGCGCAACGGCGCCGCGAACCAGAACAATGTCGCCAACTACCTCGAGGGCGCCAATGCGTTGGGCGGCGCCGTTTTTGTCGCGCAAGCGGCGGACGACACCTTCAATGATCGGCTGGCGCATATTACGGTTGCAGATTTGATGGCTATCGTGGAAAAACGCGTCGCCAACGAGATCACGGTGGCGTTAAACCGTTACTTTCTCGCCAACTCGGTCTTACCGAACGCGGCTTTGGTGACTGACTTGACGTGCCAGCCCGCGGGCGACCCGACTTTATGCCTGCCATCCGCATCAACCGCGCCCGGAATATTGCCACGCAATCTAAGCCCTGGAACAGGCTGGCCGGGTGTCACGTTTCCCGCCTGGTTTAACTCCAACTGGCGCACCTCTGTGGGCTATGTGGTCGCGCCGGAATGCACGTCGCTGCCTGCATGCTCAAGCACCACTTTCAGCGCGATGATCGACGCCGGCCTCTTCACGCCCAAAGTAACGCTGGTCGTTGGCACTACCACTCAGCTCACCGTCCGCGTGGTGGCACCATGACGAGACGGTAAAAACAGCCGCGCCGCGCGCTAGACATCGGCCTTGCGCAACTCGAAACACACGTTGCCGGCAACGTTGCTTATGAGTTTAAGACTGTAGCCGGCATGCTCCGCCAGCTTGGCCGCCTGATAAAGGCCGATACCGAGCCCGTTGTGTGACGGAACGGGCACGGAAAACAAGCGGGTCGCGACGGTTTTCGACACAGCATCGCCGCTATCGCGAATCGTCAGCGCACCGCCGGCCGCCGATTCAAACCTCACGTCAATCTGTAAATTCGCCTGATGTTGTGCTTTGGCGATCGCATTCTGCAGCAGGTTCTCGGCCACGCTATCGAATAGTTCGCCCGGCACGCCGGCACCGGCCGTTGCAGTATCTTCGGAAAATACAATTTCACTTCGCGTATAACGGTGTTTAAGCCCCTCCCACCACGTCATGGCGTCGATTTGCAGCAGGGTGGACTGTTGCGGCGCCTGCAATTTTTCGAGCGTCACAGTCAGCCGTTGAGCGATTTGCGGCAATTGTCGTTTCACCAATCCCTGCAGCGCGCCGGCTTCGTTCGCGCTGCTGGTCTCGGCGGCGGCACACAGCGAACGCAACGACTGCAACAGGTTTTTGACGTCGTGCGTAAGCCGCGCGCCGGTCTCATAAATCGCCTGCGTATAGGCGTTCTGGCGTTGCAGTTCTTCGCGCTGTTTCGCTTCATAAAAATGTCCGAGCATCTGGGTGAGCAGCTTCAGATGCAGCAGCAGTGATGGGCTCAACGACCACTTGGTATAAAACGTGAGCGCAAGGTCCTGAAATGCGAATTCGGCGTGGAAGCGCGAACGTGCGCCGAGGTCTCCGCTGCTATGCATGGATTGCCAGGACAACCCCGCTACCCACGGCAGTTCGCACAAGTCTTGCAGCGCAAGCGCGAGAAAACGCGCCGGCTCGTGCTCGCGCTCGGCCAGATCCGCCAGACCTTTGACCCACCGCTCGAATGGCAGTCCCAGGCTCATCAGATAACGCGACATCAAATGACCTATGCCCGTGAAGCCGCTGCGCGGGTTCCACAACCAGCTCAATGTCACCAGCACGAGCCCCATCACCATCAGGCTTTGCGCCAACGCAAGCGCATAGTTACCATGGCTTGTCTGCTTGACGACAAAGCTCCCGAGCACCAGACCGGTCACCAGCAAAAAAAGCATCAGGCTGTAGAACAAATCGACCGCAAGCGGCGACGACCCGCTTGCCGCCGGCACCGGGATCGCGATCACTGCGAGCGGCAGCACCGGCAGCAGATAACGAACCATGGCGACCAGTACCGTCTCAAACTGCTGATCCGCAAAGAGATTCGGCACCACCCACACCAACAGCAGCGACAGCAGATATAGCGCGGCTAGCAGCGCCGCAAGCCGCTGCCGCGGCTGCTCGGTGCCAAACAGATTGCCGCCGATCAGTGCAAAGAGTACCGCGAGCCATACTGCCATCAGCCACCAACTGTTCCACCCCGCGAGCAGCAAACCCACGATGACGACCAGAAACGCCTGGCGCGAATCGAGGTTGCGCTCGCCGCGCCACACCGGCTGCCAGATCAGGAATACGCCGAAATGGACCAGCAGCATCGCGCGTGAAAAAAGTGAATCGATGCCCCACGCCAGCGCCGCATGCAACGCGAGCAGCATGACGCCGAACCACCACTGCGGGTGGGATCTGATCAGTTTCTGCCGCGAACCTGAAGTTGTTTCGTTCACCTGTCTGGCCTCATCATTACCCTGGCTGGGTTTTGGTTATACTGGTCGAATTTAGGCGCCAGTATCGATTATTCCATGGGTCGGCACCAAATTGTGACTCTCGCGCGTTTCACCGTGCTTGAGGCATGGCGCACGCGCCTCATATGGCTGTATGCCATCGCGCTGGCGCTGGTCTTCGGCACCGCGTATTTTGCGCAACAACTGGCGATTACGGAAAGCGCGCGCGTGCAAATCGTTTTCTCCGCCACGGCGTCCCGCCTGGTCGCGGTGTTCGTACTGAGCCTTTATATATTGACGAGCGTCGTGCGTGAATTCAACGACAAGGGGCTGGAACTCACATTATCGTTCGATTTGCGGCGTGCGGACTATATCCTGGGCCGGCTGCTCGGCTTCATGCTGATCGCGCTCGCGATGGCGCTGCTCGCCGCCCTGCCGCAATTGATTCTGGCCTCGTTAACGGCCGTGCTGCAATGGGGTTGCTCGCTCGCCCTCGAGCTCGTGATCGTCGCGGCTTTGAGTCTGTTCTGCATCGTGACCTTTACGCAATTGCTGCCGGCGGCGAGTTTCGTCGCGGGTTTTTACCTGCTTGCGCGAGTGTTATGGGCGATCCGGCTGATCAGTGACAACCCGATTTTCGAAGACGGCGCGCTGTCACACCAGATGATGACGTGGCTCGTCGACGCGCTGGCATTGGTGTTGCCCGCGCTCGACCGCTTCACCCAAAGCGCGTGGCTGGTGGACGGCGCGGCGGGGTGGTCAGCAGTGGGCATCTGTGCTGTGCAGGCCATGCTCTATACGGCATTGCTGACCGCCGCGGCGATGTTCGACTTTTACCGCAGAAATCTGTGATTGCGCGCGACGAGCGGCCGTTAGCCGCAGTGCCCCGCGTCGTGTTCGCGGCGCTCAGTGCCGCGCTCGTGCTGCAAATTGCATGGCAATCGGCGCAGCCCAAACCGGTGGCGCGCGCCGCGGCGCTCGGCGCACCGCCGCCGGTGTCAGCCCTGCGCATCGCCAGTCTGGGTGAACCCGTCGCGCTGGCGCAACTGACGACGTTGTACCTGCAGGCATTCGACAACCAGCCCGGCGTCAGCATCCCGTTCCGGGAACTCGATTACCGGCGCGTAATCCGGTGGCTCAGCGCCATACTCGCGCTTGACCCCGTCGGCCAGTATCCGCTGCTGATGGCATCCCAGCTTTACGCACAAGTGCCGGATCAGGCGCGCACGCGCCTGATGTTTGATTTTGTGTACGCAGAGTTCCTGGTTGACCCTAACCGGCGCTGGCGCTGGCTTGCGCATGCGGCACTGGCGGCCAAGCACCGGCTCAAGGATCAGGCGCTGGCGCTGCATTACGCACGCGAAATCGCGCGGCTGGCGCCCGACGCGCCGGGATGGGCACGCCAGATGCATATTTTCGTGCTCGAAGATCTGGGCGAAATCGAAAGCGCCAAAATTCTTCTGGGCGCCCTCTTGTCCAGCGGCGAGGTGCGCGACGCCCACGAACTGCGCTTCCTGGCCGATCGGCTTGAAGCCATGCAAAACGCCGAAAAGTCGTCACCAGCGTCGAAAAATTGACCTGTCAGGCCGGCTTTGCCTGGAAAAAAACCGCCTATCTTCAGGACGTAGAGCACAGGTTTATGCGTTGCACTGCAACCGCGATGGTTAACACTCTGCAGAACAATCAAATACTTAGCTAGCATCCGGCGCTTAATCAGGGCGCGTCACCTTTGTCACGTTCGCAGCCCGGAAACAGGTTGTGGGGGACCGCCCGCCAGCGCGCCGGTGGCACGGAATTTGCGGACTATGACACACTTGGACTACCGATCCAACCTTAGCGCGGAGACTGCAGGCATGCGAAAACAACAACAACAAGGCTTTACCCTGATCGAAATCGCGATTGTGCTCGTCATCATCGGCCTGTTGCTGGGCGGGGTGCTGAAAGGCCAGGAACTCATTAATGCCGCGCGGGTGCGCAACATCGCGTCCCAGCTCGATGGAATCAAGATCGCCTACCTTGGCTTTCAAGATCGTTTCCGCGCCTTGCCCGGCGACATGCCCGACGCCGTTGCCAACGCCAATATCCCCGGCACTCCGGGTGGGTGTGGTGTTGCTGGGGGCTTTTGCGGCAACGGCAGGATAGACCCGGCCGAGAATCTGGTGGTGTGGGCCCAGTTGTCCAAGTCGAATTTCATTACCGGCTCATACGCCGGCGTTGTTGGTGCAGTACAAGCCACTTTCGTTCCCCCCACGGCAGTCACTAACCCGGTTAATCCTTACAACGGCTATTTGATGTTGACGATCGACGCGGATTACGGCGATGTCGTCTCCGCCACGCCGAACCCAGCCACCAACATTAAAACCGGCGGCAACGTGCCGGCTTCCACGCTGGCCGAACTCGACCGCAAGGTAGACGACGGCGTGCCCGGGACTGGCTCGTTTCGCATCGCGCCGGTCTGGGACGGCTCGACCGCAACGTGCTATACCGGCGCACTGGGCAACGTATCACTCACCTACGCTGCGGCGACAGAGGTCAAAACCTGCGGCGGCGCCGCCATTCAGTAATGGCCGCGAACGCAACTTAAAAAAGCCCGCTTCGGCGGGCTTTTTTTCGGCGCGTCATTGCTCCCGTCAAAAATCTGAATCCTGAAATCCATTAGCCCTGCATCACCCGGATCTCGGCGGCCGCGCAATCGTGTTCGGTGCCGTACAGCACGAGCACGTCGCCCGCCTCGATCCGCGCGTCAGGCTGCGGCGCCTGCGCGATGATGCCCGGGCGGCGCACCGCCTTGACCTCGACCTGATAGCGTGCAAGATCGAGTTGGGCCAGTGTCCTGCCGATCGCCGCGGCGCCGAGGGTAACGAGCACCGAATGCAGCAACCGCGGTTCCTCCTGCGCCGCGTCCTCGACGGCATCGGAGTCGCCATGAAAAAAGCCGCGCAACAGGCTGTAGCGCTGTTCGCGCGTATCGCGGATGCGCCTTAACACGCGATTGAGCGGCACGCCGAGCAGCAACAAAGTATGCGACGCGAGCATCAGGCTGCCTTCCATGATTTCGGCGAGCACTGCGGTAGCGCCGGCCTCCTTCAAGCGCTCAATTTCGGTATCGTCCAGCATGCGCACCACCACCGGCAACCCCGGCCGCAGTTCGCGCACCTGAGCGAGAATCCGCAAAGCGAGCACGCAGTCGGCAATCGTCACCACCAGCGCGCGCGCGCGCAACAAACCCGCCGCCATCAGCACTTCGCGCCGCGCGGCATCGCCGTACACGACCTGCTCCCCCGCGGCGGCGGCCTCCTTGACGCGCTTCGGATCGAGATCGAGCGCAATGAAACCGAAGCCTTCCTTGTCAATGAGGCGCGCGAGATTCTGGCCGCTGCGCCCGTAACCGCACACCACCACATGCTGGTTGGCCGCCATCGAGCGCACTGCGACGTTATGTAATTCCATCGCGCGCGCAAGCCATTCGGCGCCGCTGAAATGGCGCACGATATGTTCGCTGCGCTCGATAATGAACGGCGCCGCAAGCATCGACAGCACGATCGCCGCGAGCACCGTCTGCAATTGCGCTGCGGGCACCAGGTGCAGTGGTGCGGCCAGCGACAGCAGCACGAAGCCGAATTCCCCGCCCTGCGCGAGATCGAGCCCGGTGCGCAACGCAGCACCCGTGTCGCTGCCGAACAATCGGCTCAAACCGGCGATCAGCAATGCCTTCAACACGATCAGCATCACCAGCACGAGCACCACCCACTGCAGGTTTGCATAGACGAGCACGAGGTCGAGCTGCATGCCGATCGTGACAAAAAACAGCCCCAGCAACACGTCGCGAAAAGGCTTGATGTCGTCCTCGACCTGGTAGCGGTACTCGGTTTCGGAAATCAGCATGCCGGCAATAAACGCCCCGAGCACCAGCGACAACCCTGCCATCTCGGTGATAAATGCGAGACCGAGCGTAATCAGCAACACGTTGAGGACGAATAGTTCGGATGACTTCTGTCTGGCGACGAGATGAAACCACGCGCGCATCGGACGTTGCCCGAAGTAGAGCAATATCGCCAGCACCAGCACGGCCTTGGCCAGCGCAAGGGTCAGCCCCGCCGCCATATCGGCAGGGTCGTACGCGAGTGCCGGAATCAGGATCAAAAGCGGCACCACTGCGAGGTCCTGAAACAACAACACGCCGATCACCTGCCGCCCGTGCAGCGTATTCAATTCGAGTTTGTCGGCGAGCATCTTGCTGACGATGGCGGTCGATGACATCGCAATCGCCCCGCCGATCACCACGCCGGTTCGCCAGTCGGCGCCGGCGGCAAGCGTGCAGGCAATGACGCCGGCGAGCGTCAGCACCACCTGGGAAGCGCCCAGCCCGAACACGATACCGCGCATCGTGGTGAGTTTCGCGAGGCTGAATTCGAGCCCGATGCTGAACATCAGGAACACCACGCCGATCTCGGCGAGATTGCGCGTGCCGGCGGTGTCCGGAATCAACGCCAGGCCGTGCGGCCCGATCAGGATGCCCACCAGCAGGTAGCCGATCATCGCCGGCAGCTTCAGCTGGCGAAACAGGATCACCACCAGCACCGCCGCGGCGAGCAGAATCAACACGAGATGCAGCGAATTTTCCATCCTAACCGGCCCTTGCGTAGCATTGAATAATGCCCTATCGCCATCGAATTGCAACCGCGTTGCGGCACACGCCGCACCCCGGCGCAAGGGGCGACTTTGCTATACTGCGCTCGCTATGACTGCCGCCCGCAAAAACGCCCCGCCGTCCGCCGGCGCTCTCGACCAGGCGCGCGAGGTGCTCGCGATCGAAGCCGCCGCGATTACCGGACTGATCGCCAGGCTCGACCACAATTTTCAGCGGGCGGTCGACATCATCCTCAATTCCCGCGGCCGCGTGACGGTCAGCGGCATCGGCAAGTCCGGCCATATCGCGCGCAAAATCGCGTCCACCATGGCCAGCACGGGTACGCCGGCGTATTTTGTGCATCCCGCCGAAGCGAGCCACGGCGATCTGGGCATGGTCACGCGCGAAGACGTGTTCATTGCACTGTCCAATTCCGGGGAAACCGGCGAGTTGCTCGCGATCGTGCCGTTGATCAAGCGCCAGGGTGCGAAGCTGATCGCGCTGACCGGCAAACCCGATTCGAGCCTCGCGCGGCAAGCCGACGCGCATCTCTACGCCGGCGCCGAGAAAGAAGCCTGCCCGCTCAACTTAGCGCCCACCGCCAGCACGACCGCCGCGCTCGCCCTCGGTGACGCACTCGCCGTCGCGGTGATGCATGCCAAAGGAATCAGCCGCGATGAATTCGCGCGCTCGCATCCCGGCGGGGTCCTCGGCCGCAAATTGCTGACCCTCGTGAGCGACGTGATGGGCGCAGAAAGCGACGCGCCGCGCGTGCCCGACACCGCGATGCTGACGGATGCGATCCTCGAAATGTCGCGCGGACGCATGGGCGTCACCGCAATCCTCGACGACAATCAGCATGTGATCGGCATTTTTACCGACGGCGACCTGCGTCGCACGCTGCAAAAAGGCGTCGACCTGCATACCACGTCGATCGCGAGCGTGATGACGAAGAGTCCGCGCACCATCACACCGGACAAACTCGCCGCCGAGGCGGTGCAGTTGATGGAGCAGCACAAGGTCAACCAGCTGCTGGTGGTCGATGCCGAACAGCACCTCGTCGGCGCGCTCAACACCCACGCTCTATTCAAGGCGAAAGTGATCTGATCGTTGAGTGCCGTGAGTACAGAAGAATTGCGCGTTCGCGCCTGCACCATTTTTGCCGTGCGGGCACGCACAAGATCAAATACTCAACGCTGAACATTGCGCGCCATGCAACCCGTTTACGCCAAGGCCCAACGCATACGTCTCGCGATTTTTGACGTCGATGGCGTGCTGACCGACGGTTCGCTCTACCTCACCGACGGCGGCGAAGAAATCAAGGCCTTCAACGCGCTCGACGGGCACGGCCTGAAAATGCTGCAAGACAGCGGCGTTGAACTGGCGATCATTACCGGCCGCACTTCGCGCAGCGTCGAACTACGCGCGAAAAATCTGGGTATTGCACTGTTGTATCAGGGCGTGGCCGACAAAGCGCAGACGTTTGCCGCGTTAATCGCGGCGCGCTCGCTCGATGCCGCGGCCGCCGCCTACATGGGTGACGACGTGGTTGATCTGCCGGTGCTGCGCCGCTGCGGTCTCGCGCTAACCGTGCCGGACGCGCCACTGGTGGTCAGGCAGCACGCAGACTACGTGACGCGCGCGCACGGCGGTCGTGGTGCCGCGCGTGAAGTCTGCGAATTGATTATGCACGCGCAGGGCACGCTGGCGCGTGCGCTGGATGCCTACCTCAAATGATGCAGCGCCTGACCGCGTGGTTTCCGGTTTTGCTGCTCGCGGCGGTCGCTGCGGTCACCGTATGGCTTGATCGCCAGGTTCAGCCGCCCGAGTCCGCAAACAAGGGTGTGGCGCGGCATGATCCGGACTATATCGTGGACAATTTTACGGTTACGCGCATCGGTCCCGATGGCGCCGTGCAGTATAAATTGCACGCCCGCCGCATGCTGCACTACCCGGACGACGACACCACGACCCTTGATGCGCCGAAGTTCGTGAATTTCCGCGGGGCGGGCGTCACGGTGACCGCAACGGCGAAAACCGCGACGCTTTCAAGCAATGGCGATAACGCCTATCTGCATGACGATGTGCGCCTGGTCCGCTCCGCCTACGACAACCGCAGCGAACTGACGGTGCTCACCACCTGGCTGCACGTCATACCCAACGACGGCATTGCCAAGACCGACAGGCCGGTGCGCATTCGCGACGCCAACACCGTGATTACGTCAGATGGCTTAGAATTCGACAATCGCTCCCGTACCCTGAAGCTGCTTTCCAATGTCCGAGGCCGTTATGAAAAACCAAAGTAGGCGTCGCGAGCAAACCGCCGCCAGCCCCAGCGCAGCGGGGCGGCAACTGCGGTGCATCGCGCTGCTCGCATGGTGTGTGCTGGCACCGGCGGCCGCGCACGCCGAGCGCGCCGATCGCGACAAGCCGGTCAATCTCGAAGCGGACCAGGTCACCGTTGACGACAACAAGCAGACCGCGACGTTCATAGGCCGCGTCATATTGACGCAGGGCACGCTGGTGATTCGCGGCGACCGCATGGTCGTGCAGCAGGATGCCGACGGCTTCAAATACGGCGTCGCCTACGGCAACCTCGCCAGTTTCCGCCAAAAACGCGAAGGCTACGATGAATATATCGACGGCTACGCCGAGCGCATCGAGTACGACAGCAAGGCGGAAAAGCTGCAAATGTTCAACCGCGCCCACCTGAAAAAGGCCAATGACGACGTGCGCGGCAATTACATCTCGTACGAAGTGGCGACGGAATTTTTTCGTGTCATCGGCGGCGGCAAGCAGGCGGCAACCGCCGCCAATCCGGAAGGCCGCGTGCGCGCGGTGATTCAGCCGAAGTCGAGGGACAAGCCCGCGGCGGCGCCACCGCCGCTGACGCTGAAACCGGCCACTGACGTCGCCAATCCGCGCGAAATTCCGGCGGGCGCTCCGCGTTGAGTTTACGATCAATCCGGGCGCGTTGCGTGCGCCGCGCACAGTCCAGTCTGTCCCCGCACTGCGTGACGTCATGAGCCAGCTGCGCGCGGAACGGCTCAAAAAGCGCTACAAATCGCGGGTGGTCGTCAAAGACGTCTCGCTCGAAGTGCGCAGCGGCGAGGTGATCGGGCTCCTCGGCCCCAACGGCGCCGGCAAGACGACGTGCTTTTACATGATGGTCGGGCTGGTGCCGCTCGACGGCGGCGAGATCCATCTCGACGACAAGCGCCTCACCCACATGCCGATTCACCGCCGCGCGCAACTGGGGCTTTCCTATCTGCCGCAGGAGGCCTCGATATTCCGCCGCCTGACGGTGGCCGAGAACGTGCGCGCGGTGCTCGAATTGCAAACCAGCAATGCCGCGCAAATCACCGCCCGGCTCGATGAGTTGCTGCAGGATCTGCATGTCGAACACCTGCGCGACAACCCCGCGATCAGCCTGTCTGGCGGCGAGCGGCGGCGGGTCGAAATCGCGCGCGCGCTGGCGACCGAACCGCGCTTCATCCTGCTCGATGAGCCGTTCGCCGGCGTTGATCCGATCGCGGTTCTCGACATTCAGAAAATCATCCGTTTTCTGAAAGAGCGCGATATCGGCGTGCTGATCACGGATCATAATGTGCGGGAAACGCTGGGTATCTGCGACCGCGCCTACATCATCAATGACGGCAGTGTGCTGGCGTACGGAAAACCCGATGAAATCGTTTATAATGACAGCGTGAGAAAGGTTTATCTCGGCGAGCATTTCCGCCTGTAAGCAAACGCGGTGCCCGCATCCACCGCGCCCCGCCGGCGCGTCGAATCCGAGTTCATCCCGCAGAGGCCATCTCGCACCCACACTCTCCTTTCGGAAACATGAAACACTCGTTACAGCTCCGGCTGTCCCAGCATTTAACGCTCACACCGCAACTGCAGCAATCGATCCGGTTGCTGCAGTTGTCGACGCTCGAGCTCAATCAGGAGATCGAGAAATTCCTGCAGGACAATCCGCTGCTGGAGCGGGAAGACGGCCTGCGCGACGAACCGGCAGCACCTGCGCAAACCGGCGACACTGAACTTACCGCGACCAGCACCCCGACCGGCAGCACCGATGCCGATGCCGACACGAGTGCCAGCGATACCCACGGCAGCGCCGACGAGGGCGGATTCGAAGAAGACTACAGCCACGGTGGCACGCGCGACGACAACGACGAGGCTGAGTCTCCACAGCTCGCCGCCGGGACGCAATCCCTGCGCGAGCACCTGATCTTGCAGTTGTCGCTGACCCAGATCCCGGAGCACGACCAGCGGCTCGTCACCCTGCTCATCGATTCGCTCGATGATGATGGATATCTGCACCAGGACCTCGCCGAGCTCATCACCCTCCTGCCGCCGGAACTAAATATTGAAATCGGGGATCTGCAAGTCGCATTACGGCATTTGCAGAATCTCGATCCGCCGGGCGTTGGCGCGCGCAATCTTGGCGAGTGCCTCAAGTTGCAGCTTGAAACGCTGCCTGCCGCGATGCCGTATCGCACGCAGGCACTCGAGGTCGTCAACCATCACCTCGAAGTGCTCGCCGCGCGCGACTTCGTCAAGTTGAAAAAGCTCCTGCACTGCGAGGACGCAATCCTGCGCGGCATCAAGAACCTGATTACCGGGCTGAACCCGCGGCCCGGCGCGAGCTACTCGTTCGGCGACACGCGTTACATCGTGCCGGACGTGATCGTGAAGAAGACCAAGGGCGTGTGGCGTGCCGCGCTCAATCCCGACGCCATGCCGCGACTGCGCATCAACCGCCTGTATGCCGACATTCTGCAACGCAACCGCGATGCCGGACACCAGCAACTTACCAGCCAGTTGCAGGAAGCACGCTGGCTGATCAAGAACGTGCAACAGCGCTTCGACACGATACTGCGCGTATCGCAGGCGATCGTCGACCGCCAGCGCCACTTCTTCGAGCACGGCGAAGTCGCCATGCGGCCGCTGGTTTTGCGCGAGATCGCCGATACGCTCAGCCTGCATGAGTCGACCGTATCGCGCGTAACGACCCAGAAATTCATGTTTACGCCGCGCGGCATTTTCGAACTCAAGTATTTCTTCGGCAGCCACGTCACGACGGAGACGGGGGGGGCTGCCTCGAGCACCGCGATCCGCGCGCTGATCAAGCAACTGGTGAGCGCCGAGAATGGCAAGAAGCCGCTGTCCGACAGCCAGCTTTCAGAGATTCTCGGCCAGCAGGGCATCGTCGTCGCGCGCCGCACCGTCGCAAAATACCGTGAATCCATGCAGATACTGCCGGTCAATCTGCGCAAGTCCCTGTGATATCTATGCCCCCCGCCGCACGCCGCAATTCCGTCACAGCCCCATCAAACCAAGGAGTCACAATGAATCTTCATCTGAGCGGTCATCATGTAGAACTCACCCCGGCGATGCGGGATTACGTCACCAGCAAGTTCACCCGCATCACGCGGCACTTCGATCACGTGATTGACGTCAATGTCATCCTGTCGGTGGAAAAGCTCGATCAGAAAATAGAAGCCAGCGTACATCTGAGCGGGAAGGATATATTCGTCGAGAGCCATGATGCCGACATGTATGCTGCCATCGACGCGCTCGTCGACAAGCTCGACCGGCAGATCCTCAAGCACAAGGAGAAACATTTTGAACATCGCGGTGGCCGCGAAGCCGGCCGTCCGGACGCCAATGATTGACGCCGCGCCCCGCGCATGCCATCTTCACGTACTGGCGGCGCGCGCAATGCCGGTGGCCTGACCTGATATGAGCCCGATAGCCAAACTACTCTCCGTCCAGAACGTGGTGCTCGACCTGAATGTGAGCAGCAAGAAGCGCGTTTTCGAGCACGCGGGTCTCATGTTCGAGAACAACCACCACGTCGCGCGCAGCCAGGTCTTCGACAGTCTTTTTGCGCGCGAAAAACTCGGCTCTACCGGGCTCGGCCAGGGCATCGCCATACCCCATGGTCGCATCAAGGGCCTGAAAGAAGCCGTCGGCGCCATGATCCGCATGCGCGAACCCATTGCGTTCGACGCGCCGGACGGCCAGCCGGTCAACCTGATATTCGTGTTGCTGGTGCCCGAGCGGGCGACCGACCTGCACCTCCAGATCCTGAGCGAGCTGGCACAAATGTTCAGCGATAGCGCATTTCGTGACCGCTTGCTGCAGGCGGCTTCCGCCGAAGCCATGCACCGTCTCCTCGCCGAATGGCAACCGCATGCCCCAAGTCAGCGTAGCGCAGCTGTTTGAGGATAACCGCGACAAACTGCGCCTGGCGTGGGCCGCCGGGCGCGACGGTGGCGTCAAGACCCTCGACAGCGACAGCCTGAAGCATTCGCGGGGCGGGTTGATCGGGCATCTGAATTTCATTCATCCCAACTGGATCCAGATCCTCGCGCGCCCGGAAATTGACCACCTCAGCGGGCTCGACACGGTTACGCGCCAGCAAACGCTGCACCGGCTGGCGAGTTCGGATCTCGTGTGCATCGTGGTCGCCGGCGGCGAATGCGCGCCCGAACACCTGATCACGCTCGCCGACACCATGCACGTCGCACTGCTGTCGTCGCCGCTCGACAGCGTCGAGCTGATGTGGATGCTGCGCCCCTATCTCGCGCGCGCCCTCGCCGAATCCACCACCATGCACGGCGTATTCCTCGACGTGCTCGGCATGGGCGTGATGATTACCGGCGCCAGTGGAGTGGGCAAAAGCGAGCTCGCGCTCGAGTTGCTCAGCCGCGGCAGCGGACTTATTGCCGACGATGTGATCGAGCTTTATCGCGTCGCGCCGGAGACGCTCGAAGGACGCTGCCCGGCGCTGTTGCGCGATTTCCTCGAGGTGCGCGGCCTGGGCGTGCTCAATATCCGCACCATATTCGGCGAAGCCGCCCTGCGGCCACGCAAAAATATCAAATTGATCGTACGCCTCGAAAAACCCGCCGGCGGCGAAACCCAGTACGTCGACCGGCTGCCGCTCAAACCCGGCGTCCAGGAAATTCTCGGCGTGAACATCAGCGAGGTCACGATTCCGGTCGCGGCGGGCCGCAACCTGGCGGTGCTCGTCGAGGCAGCCGTGCGCAATCATGTATTGCAGCTACGCGGCATCGACAGCACGCAGGAATTCATCGCGCGCCAGGCGCGCGATATGAACGGCAACCAGCACTAAGAGCGCCCAACATAATGAAACACGTGTGCGTTTCGTTATGTTGGGCGCTCTAAGCACCAGGGATGAACACCTGACCGGCACAACTCGGGATGGTCTCGGCGATGAA